>JASLIH010000439.1 GCA_030152105.1 Actinomycetes bacterium | reverse complement strand
GACCACGAACGCGACCGACGCGGCCAGGGCGAGCACGGCCAGCACCGCGGTCAGGGTGCGCCGCAGGCCGGTCCGGGTGACGGCGTAGGCGGCGGCGCCCACCCCGAGGCTGAAGCACACGGCCGCCGCGGCCAGGATCAGCGGCCGCCGCAGCAGCACGGCCACGAGCTCCACGAGCACGGCGACCGGCACCAGGAGCGCCACCACCGCGCTCACCCTGCGCCCAAGGGGCACCGATTTCATGCTCCGACCTCCACCGCCGACCGTTGCATCTTGGCCGGGCCGCGGGAGCAGGGCAAGCCCATCGCTGGCGGCACCGGTAGGCTCGCCATGCCAGGGACCTGTCACGGCAAGGATCGGGAGTATGTGCCGCAACATCACCACCCTCCGGGGCCTGGAGCCGCCCGCCACCACCGAGGAGATCGAGGCCGCCGCCCGCCAGTACGTCCGCAAGGTCAGCGGCGTCACCCGCCCGACCCCGGCCACCGAGGAGGCGTTCGAGCAGGCGGTGGCCGCCGTCGCCCGGGCCACGGCCGAGGTGCTGGGCGAGCTGCCCCCGCGACGCCAGCCGCCCAAGGCCGACCCGCCGCTGCGCCGCCCCGAGGTCCGGGCCCGCCTGGCCAGCAGCTGACGGGCGCCGGGCCGGCTGACCGGCGGCGGAATGTCGCAGCGCGGCGATAGGTTCACGGGACCATGAGCCCTGAGCCGCGAACCGTCCAGCGCGTGTACCTGGTGCTGATGCTGTTCAGCACCTTGGCGGCGTCGTTCATCTGGGGCATCAACACCCTGTTCCTGCTGGACGCCGGGCTCAGCAGCACGGCCGCGTTCACCGCCAACGCCCTGTTCACCGCCGGCATGGTGCTGTTCGAGGTGCCGACCGGCGTGGTCGCCGACACCTGGGGGCGCCGGGTCTCCTACCTGCTCGGGTCGGTGACCCTGGCCGTCTCCACCGTCCTGTACTGGCTGGCCTGGCAGGCCCACGCCCCGTTCTGGGCCTGGGCGGCCACCTCGGTGCTGCTCGGGCTCGGGTTCACCTTCTTCTCCGGGGCGACCGAGGCCTGGCTGGTCGACGCCCTCAAGTTCACCGGGTTCAAGGGAAATCTGGAGTCGGTGTTCGCCAGGGGCCAGATTGTCGCCGGCGCGGCCATGCTGTCGGGGTCGGTGCTGGGCGGGCTGGTCGCCCAGTGGACCAACCTGGGCGTCCCCTACCTGCTGCGGGGGCTGGCCCTGGTGGTGACCTTCGTGGTCGCCTTCCTGTACATGCGGGACTGGGGCTTCGTCCCCAGATCGGGCAGGCACCCGGGGCGCGAGATGGGCCAGGTGGTGCGGGCCTCGGTCCGCTACGGCCTCGGGAACCGTCCGGTGCGCTGGATGATGCTGGCCGCGCCGTTCACCTTCGGGGTCGGCATCTACGCCTTCTACGCCATGCAGCCGTACCTGCTGGAGCTCTACGGCGACGAGCAGGCCTACAGCATCGCCGGGCTGGCCGCGGCCATCATCGCCGGGGCCCAGATCGCCGGGGGCATGGCCGCCCCGCGGGTCCGGTTGCTGTTCCGCAACCGGACCTCGGCCCTGCTGGCCGGCCTGCTGCTCGAGATCGGGCTGCTGGCCCTGCTCGGCCTCACGGGAACGTTCTGGGTCGCGGTCGGGCTGCTGGTGCTGTGGGGGCTGGCCGCCGCCGCCACCCTGCCGATCCGGCAGGCCTATCTGAATGGTCTCATCCCCTCGGAGCAGCGGGCGACGGTCCTCTCGTTCGACAACCTGCTCGGGTCGAGCGGCGGGGTGGTGATCCAGCCGGCCCTCGGCAAGGTGGCCGACGTCTGGAGCTACTCCACCTCCTACCTGGTCGCGGCGGCGTTCCAGCTGCTGGCGGTGCCGTTCACGGTCCTGGCCCGGCGCGAGCGGGCCAGCTCGGACCCGGTCGTGGTGGAGCCGGCCCAGCAAGGGTCTTGACAGACCGACCGGTCGGTTTTATGGTTCGGCTGCCCGTTCCCTGTGGAGGACGCCCATGACGCTGGCCCCGACGAGCACCGACCGTGGCTCCGAGACCCGCCGCCGCATCCTGGAGGTGGCCGCCGAGGCCTTCGCCGACCGCGGCTACGCCGGCACCTCGGTCAACGACGTGCTCAAGGCCAGCGGTGTCACCAAGGGCGGCTTCTACTTCCATTTCCCGTCCAAGGAGGCGCTGGCCCTGGCCACCCTCCGGCACAAGCAGGAGCAGTGGGCCGGGATGGTGATGGCGGCCGTGATGCGCCGGCCGCGGGCCGTCGAGCAGCTCGAGGCCATGGTCGACGCGCTCTGCGACCTGCACGAGCAGGACCGTGCGTGCCGTGCCATCAGCCGGCTCTGCACCGAGCTGGGCGACGAGCGCCCCGAGCTGCGCCCGCAGCTCGGCACCCAGCTCACCACCTGGATGGACATGGTCGCCGCGGTCATCCGCAAGGGCCAGGACGAGGGCGAGATCCGGCCCGAGGTCGAGCCGGCGGTGGCGGCCGAGATCGCGGTCGAGTCCTTCATCGGCCTGGAGACCGTCTCCGAGATCCTGACCGGCCGTGCCGACCTGCGCCGGCGGGCCAGGGACTTCCGCGACCTGTGGTTCGCGGCCATCCGCCAGCCCACCACCTGATCAACGATGACGCCAACCAACCGCGCACGACTGGGTCCATGAAAGATACCAACCGGTCGGTTCCGGCCGGGTCGGGGGAGGAGACATGAACAGCCTGCTGGGACGGCTCGGGAGCTTCACCGTCAGGCGGCGGTGGTACGTGATCGGCGCGTGGGTGGTGCTGCTGGCCGTCATGGCCAGCTTCGCCTCGGGATTGCAGGATCGACTCGGGTCGGGCGGGTTCGAGGTCCCCGGTTCCCAGTCCCTGGCCGTGCAGCGCGACCTGGAGCACCGCTTCGCCAACCAGTTCCCGACCACCGCCCTGGTGACTGTGCACGACCAGGCCCGGACGGTGGACGACCCGGCCTTCCGGGCGGTCGTCGAGGGCGTCGCCGCCCGGGTCGGAGCGGTCCCTGGCGTCGGCGGGGTGTCGTCGTTCCTGTCCACCGGCAGCCCGGCCTTCGTCTCGCCCGACCGGCGCACGACCTACCTGGTGGCCGGCCTCACCGGCGACCAGAATGCCCAGCTCGCGACGGTGCCGTTGGTGGCCGAGGCGGCCAGAGAGGGCGTGCCCGGCACCGTCGAGGTCGAGACTGGCGGGGCCGCGGCCTTCTACGAGCGGCTCAACGAGATCTCCCGCCACGACCTGGAGCAGGCCGAGCGGGTCAGCTTCCCGATCACCCTGATCGTCCTGCTGCTGGCCTTCACCAGCCTGGTCGCGGCGGGCCTGCCGATCATGCTGGCCCTGGTGAGCCTCGGGGTGACCCTTGGCGCCCTGTACTTCCTGGCCGGCATCACCGACATGAACGTGTACGTGACCAACACTGCCTCGATCGTCGGCATCGGCGTCGGCATCGACTACGCCCTGTTCGTGGTCACCCGCTTCCGCGAGGAGCTCCGCCGTGGCCGGCCGGTGGCCGAGGCGGTCCCGATCACCCTGGCCACCTCCGGCCGGGCCGTTGCCCTGTCCGGGGCCACCGTGATCGTCGCCCTGGCCGGCATGTTCCTGGTCGACATCCAGGCGTTCCGGTCCATGGCCATCGGGTCGATGAGCGTGGTCGCGGTGGCTGTGCTGGCCGCCATCACCCTGTTGCCCGCCGTGCTCAGCCTGGTCGGCCACTGGGTCGACCGCCTGCGCATCCCGGTGCTACGTCCCCGGGTGGCCGAGGGCGAGGGCTTCTGGCACCGCTGGGCGGTCCGGATCATGCGCCGGCCGTGGGCCTTCATCGCCGCCGCCCTGGCCGTCCTGCTCGTGCTGGCCGTCCCGTTCGCCGGCATCCGCCTGGGCCAGCCCGGGGCCGCCATCCTGCCCGCGGACGAGAGCCCGCGGCTGGCCAGCGAGCGGCTGGCGGCCGAGTTCGGGGCCGGTGTCACCGGCCCCATGGAGATCCTGGTCGACACCCCCGGCGGGGCCGGGACCACGGCCAACCTGGAGCGGGTGGACCGGCTCACCCGGGCCCTCAAGGGCGACGAGGCCGCGGTCAGCGTGCAGAGCCTCACCGCCGTCCTGCCCCGGGCCGACCTGGACGCCTACACCAAGCTGTACGCCGGCGGCCTCAAGGGGATCGACCCCGAGCTGGCCCCGGCCGTCGCCGGGCTGGCCAACTGGGACCGGGGCGCCGACCTGGCCCGGATCACGGTCGTGACCCGCGACGCCCCCGAGTCGGAGGCGGCCGAGGGCCTGGTCGACCGGGTTCGCGACGAGTACATCCCGGCCGCCGGGCTGGCCGGGCAGGCCAGGGTCGGCGGGTCCACCGCGAACAACCTCGACCTGGCCCGCGAGATCTCCGGCCAGCTCCCGGTGGTCGTGCTCGCCGTCCTGGCCCTGTCGTTCGTGCTGCTGGCGATGGCCTTCCGGTCGCTGGTCCTGCCGCTCCAGGCGATCGCCATGAACCTGCT
>JASLIH010000416.1 GCA_030152105.1 Actinomycetes bacterium | reverse complement strand
CTGGTACGGGCCGGGCGCCAGCCCCGACGTGCTCTGGTACGGCACAACCGACGGCGCGTTCTCGGGCTTCTCCGTCACGGTCAACGGCAGCTACGAGCCGCTGCTCGGCGACTTCAACGGCGACGGCGAGGGCGACATCTTTTGGTACGGGCCTGGCGGCGGGAACGACGCGATCTGGTACGGGCGTGCCTCGGGCGGCTTCGCCGGCCAGGCGGTGACCGTGAACGGGACCTACCAGCCGCTGGTGGCCGACTTCAACGGCGACGGCCGGCGCGACATCCTCTGGTACGGACCCGGCGCCGACCCTGACGTGCTGTGGCTGGGCCTTGGCGGCGGGTTCTCCAGCCAGGCGATCACCATCGGCGGGACCTACCAGCCGCTGCTCGGGGACTGGAACGGCGACCGTGCCCGCGACATCCTCTGGTACGGGCCCGGGACCGCGCCCGACGTGCTCTGGTTCGGGCATGCCGATGGGCGCTTCACCAGCCGGTCGGTTGACGTGGCCGGTACCTACCAGCCGTTCACCGGCGACTTCGACGCCGACGGCCGCCGCGACATCTTCTGGTACGGCCCAGGTGGCGGCTACGACGTCGTCTGGTACGGGCGCTCCGACGGCACCTTCGGGGCGGTCGCGGCCACCGTGAACGGCACCTACCAGCCCTATGTCGGGGACTACGGCGGCGGCGGCCCCAACGACGTAGTCCCCGACATAGGGCTGGTACTACGGCGGCGGCGGCCCCAACGACGTGTTCTGGTACGCCCCGGGTGACCCCGACGACATCTTGTGGTTCGGCCACGCCGACCGGCAGTTCACCTCCCGGGCGACCACGCTGGACATCGGCTACACCCGCGCCCCGCCGCTGCGCCCCCAGGCCCTCACCAGCGGCTACAACCCGTACGGGTTTGTCGCCCACGCCTTTGGCGCCATCGACGGCCACATCTATACCAACACCCTGGAAGCGTTCCAGCGCAACTATGGACGCGGCTTCCGGGTCTTCGAGGTCGACCTGGTCCGGCTGGCCGACGGGACCGCCCTGCTGGCCCACAACGGGCTGGAGGCCAACTACGGCCTGAGCAAGCCCTTCACCGAGGCGACCTGGGCCGACCTGGCCGGCCACAAGTACCTCGGGCAGTACACCATCCTGCGCAGCCAGGAACTGGCCGGGCTGTTGCGCGCCCATCCCGACATGTACGTGATCTTGGACTCCAAGTACGCCCGGCTCGACATCTACCAGAACATGCTGCGGCAGGCGCCCGAGCGCAGCCTGCGCGAGCGCATCTTCCCCCACGTCGAGGACCGCGAGGAGCTGACCGCGTTCCGCACCGCCTACCCGCTGCAGAACTACGTGCTGGCCCTGTACCACACCCAGGTCCAGAACCGTTATGACGACCCCATCGCCGGCGACTTCACCAGCCGCTACCGGGCGCCGGCGGTGATGATGTTCTGGCGGGACCGGGACCTGTCGATCAGCCTGGCCGCCAACGCCCAGCAGGGCCGCCGCTACCGTCCGTCGTTCGCCAGCGCGCTTAAGGGCGTCGGCGCCAATGTGTATGTCCACAGCCTTGGCGACCCCACCCAGATCCAACGGTTCTGGGACCGAGGGATCGGCGTCTACTCCGACGACCCGTTCCCGCCGCTCGGCGGGACCGCCACCCTGCAACAGCGGCAGGAGCAGCTGATCATGCCCGACTTCCCCGAGGGCATCATCCCCGCATAACCCCGCCGGGCTGGCGACGGGTGCTGGCCCAGGGGTCGCGCAGCTTGAACTTGCTCTGGTGCGCAGGATCGCACCCTCGTACCGGCAGGCAGCTAACTGCCTAGGGTCGGCAGCCGGCGGCGACGGCGTCGCGGCTGACCCCGGTGACGCCGCGGAACTCCTGGGTCCAGCCGTCGGGTCGCAACTTCAGCCGGAGCATTCCGTGGTGGCCGTCGTCGCGGACCAGGCTGTTGGGGGCGACCGCACCACGGAAGGCGATGTGGCGGTTGCCGCCGGTCCCGGCGACCACCGACCGGATCCCCCTAGTCGACCGCCGGCCGAGGTGGTCCTGCTGGGCGAACCGCTCATAGACGTGATTGTGACCAGTCACGATCAGGTCGACGCCGCGGACCTCCATGGTCCACCACGGGGTGCGCATCGCCTTCTTGCCGCCCCAGGGGGCGGGGGTGGCGAAGGCCGGCTCGTGGAAGATGGCCAGCTCGCAGCGGGCGGTGTCGGCGTCCAGGTCGGCCCGCAGCCAGTTCAGCATGGCCCCGGTCAGTGTGCAGCTGGGGGTGACCCACGCCGGTGGGTTGTTGTAGTCGCCGCAGGCGGAATTGAGCACGACGACGTGCCAGTGGCCGCCTTGGGGCAGGAGCACGTTGAAGGAGTAGTAGCTGGCGTTGGCCGGGCGGGCGCGGCCGCCGTTGCCGCCGAAGTAGTCGAAGTAGCCGCCGCCGGTCGACGCCCACCCCGAGGTGCGCGAGGGGCCGGTGCCTGGGGTGCCGCAGTATTCGTGGTTACCCATCGCGGGAGCGATCCGCCCCCACTGGTCGCCCCAGATCGGGTCGAAGGTGTGCTGGTATTCGGCGAGGGTCCCGCACGGCTCGATCAGGTCCCCGGCCAGCAGGAACGCCGCTGGGCGCAGGGACGCGGCCATGTTGTGGACCGCGCGGGCATTGGTGATGCACGCCGCCGCCTGCGCGACGGTGATCCGCTCTCCCTCGGAGAGCCCACTGGTCGAGGTGGTCGGGGTGCAGGTGATGTCACCGGCCACCATCAGCGAGTCGCCGCGGACGGTCATGTCGACCGGCGGTGAGGTCGAGGTGGAGGGGGATGGATGGTCGACCTGGGCGGCCCGGGCCGGCGCCCAGTCGACCACCCAAGCCAGCAACAATCCCCAGGTCACGATCAGCGCCAGACGGTGATGGATGCGCCGCATCAGAAACGCCCTCCCTGAGGGACCGGACGGCAGCGACGGCGGGGCTGCGCCAACCGCAACCACGACCGGGCCAGCGCCGTCGGCACACGCAAACCCTCGCGGTAATTACGCGCCCCGCAATAGCAGCCGTCAAGAGGTCATTTGATGATCCACCAACCACGAGCGCCCGAGCGCGCTGTCAGGGCAGGAAATCCTGCTCCATGGCACCACCCTGCATGGCAGCCAAGTCAGGCTCATATTGCCGCCGCAGGCGGCGCGGACCACAGGTCCACCAAGAGCGCGGCCGCGCCGATGCATCAATCGCGCGACGCGCACCATGCGGCGCGGCCGCTCCACTCCCCCAAGGGGGCCAGGACCCGTCGGGGGGCCGGAACCAATCGGCCATTCCAGGTTGTGACGGACTACGAACGCGCGTGAGCGCTGCGCGGGTCGCAGGTCGGGCGGGTCGCGCGTGAGGCCTCGCCTTGGCTCCGAGGCACTGAGCTCGCGACTTGAAACGCTACGGGGGCGGCCACCCATGGCCAGGCGTCCAGCCGTCGTTCGGGGCCGTCTGGCTCAGCTGGTACAGACCCCCTGTGTCCGGGGCCCGCAGGAACAGCTCCAGGCGCCCGTCGGCGTTGGAGGCCAGCGTCGAGCCCTGGATCGTTCCGGTGGCCACACTGCCCAGGTTCGCCCAGGGCGACCAGCCGTTGTTGGGGAGCAGTCTGCCAGCGGTGCCAAAGGTCGGTGCCGTTCTGCAGCGTGGCGAACAGCTCCAGGCGGCCGTCGGCGTTTGTCCCAACGCCCAGGTCGGCGAACCCACCCCCCTGGCTGCCCAGCGAGGCCCAGCCCGACCAGCCGTTGTTGGGGGCGGTCTGCGAGGTATGCCATACCGCCCGCTCATCACCCACATCGTTGTTGGCTGGGACCGCAGCCTCCAGGCGCCCGTCGGTGTTCTGCGCGAGTACGAGCAACGACATCGGGCCCTGCGCGTCCGGCTGGCCAAACGAATGCCAATCCGACCAGCCGTTGTTGGAAGCGGTTTGCCAGCGATGCCACACTGCCTGGTCGCCGCCAACGATGGCAACCTCAAGACGCCCGTCAGCATTGCGGCCGACGGCGGGCCCGGCGGCCCCCCCGCCGGGTCGGCCGAACGAATGCCATCCCGTCCAGGTACCGTTCGGGGCGGTCTGCCAGGCATGCCAGACGCCCCCCCGAACCCCGCTGGATCGGCCGTTGTGGCTACCAGTTCCAGGCGACCGTCGTGGTTCGCGGCCAGAGAGACGTCTCGTATATCCGACACGGCCTGGCCGCTCCACTCCCCCGAGAGGGGCCAGCTCCGCGATACGACGACAACGCCGTCGTCCTTCACGTCGGATTTGCCCCACCGGCATCAGGTACTGT
>JASLIH010000415.1 GCA_030152105.1 Actinomycetes bacterium | reverse complement strand
CACTAAGCCGCCGATGGTGCTGATCGCACCGTCGGGTACGTATCGCAGGAGGAACTCAAACGATTGCCGGTACTGGCCGGCGAGCCACGCGGCGGCGAGCATCAAGGCGCCTGCGAGCATGAGGAAGCCGGCGTAGCTGAGGGTGAGCTTGAAGCGAACACTCAACCCAGGGGCTCTATCCACGGTCTCCTCCCTCACGCCCGGTGTCTGGTTGAGTGCTGATGCGGTACCCGGCGCCGGCCACGGTGGCAATGATCCAGGGTTCGCCGAGGCGTTTGCGTAGGGCTGAGACAGTGATGCGCACGGCGTTGGTGAACGGGTCGGCGTTCTGATCCCATGCCCGTTCCAGGAGTTCTTCGGCGCTGATGACACCCCCTTCGGCGGCGACGAGGACTTCGAGCACCGCGAACTGTTTGCGGGTGAGCGCGACGTAGCGGCCGTCGCGGTAGACCTCGCGGCGGAACGGGTCCAGACGCAGGCCTGCGATCTCCCGCACGGGTGGCCTGTTGTGCCCGCGCCTGCGATCGAGTGCTCTGAGCCTGAGCACGAGCTCTTGCAGCTCGAACGGCTTGGTGAGGTAGTCGTCGGCCCCGAGCTCGAACCCGGAGGTCTTGTCGTCAAGCCGGTCGGCAGCGGTGAGCATGAGGATCGGCATGCCGCTGCCGGAGGCGACGATGCTCTCGGCGATCTCGTCACCGGAGGGTCCGGGAATGTCGCGGTCGAGGACGGCGATGTCGTAGGCGTTGACGCTCAGCAGCTCCAGAGCGGTGTCGCCGTCACCGGCGATGTCGGCCGCGATCGCTTCCAGTCGCAGCCCATCGCGGATCGCCTCTGCCATGTAGGGCTCGTCCTCGACGAC
The DNA here is from genome assembly GCA_030152105.1 of Actinomycetes bacterium. The sequence continues at coordinate 2,579 of JASLIH010000415.1, read as the reverse complement.
CAACACACGCATGCTCTCCATGCTAGGAGACGGCGCATATCGTCGGCCTATCGAAAACCACATACGGGCCGACAACATCACGCTGCCTTCACTGGCAGCATGCGTCAGACCGCAGCACGACCGAAGACCCGCAGGACTCTAAGGCCCACCGCCGTCGGCCTGGTCGTCGTCGCCGCTGCGATCATCGGAACCCTCGTCCATCAGTCAGCATCGTCTCCGGCGCCCTCGTTCAGCGAAGTCCTTCGCGGCGACCACGGTGGTACGACTACCGAGGCTGACGGTGCCCTTCCCGACGGCGTGGCAGTGTTTGATGACCAGTATCCCGGCGTAGCCAACCTCGACCCCAATCTGCTCCGGGCCCTGCGCGAAGCGGCGACAGATGCCGCTGACGACGGCATCGACCTCTACGTCAACAGCGGATGGCGCTCCCCCGAGTACCAGAATCAGCTTCTTCGCGAGGCGGTCTCCGAGTACGGCTCGGAAGAGGAAGCTGCCCAATGGGTCGCCACTGCGGACACGTCTCCTCATGTGTCCGGAGACGCGGTCGACATCGGACACTCCGATGCCACGGCGTGGCTGTCCGAACACGGCGCCGAGTACGGGCTGTGCCAGATCTACCGCAACGAGCCCTGGCACTACGAACTGCACCCCGAAGCCATCAATCTGCGTTGCCCGCGCATGTATGCCGACCCCACGCACGATCCGAGGATGCAGCGGTGACCGGCGCTGTCGGCTATCCCGCCCCGCCCCCGGAGACTTCCGGCCGCCCTCTGCGGCTCCGCGAAACCGGGGCCCCGTTACGGAATGTCCACTTAGCTTCAAGCTCTGCCTTAGCTTCAAGCTCCGAGACCGCGATTCACCCCATCCCTCCAGCATTCACGAAGTCCCACGGCCTGGGGAGATGCGGGTTAGTACGGCACTTGGCCGTCGATCTCAGACAAGGATGAAGTCGGGGGTTGGAGTCCTCCCAGGCCTTTACCAGTAACAACCGGCGGAATGGCTTGTGCACGGCCTACCGAGCGGTGGCGGGGCGGCGTAGGGTTGGGCGATGACGCTGGAGCCGGGCCTTCAGGCAACCTTCCGCTACACGGTGGCCGAGGCCGACACCGCCGCGGCCCTCGGCAGCGGGGAGGTACCGGTGCTGGCCACCCCGCGGGCGCTCGCCCTGGCCGAGCAGGCCACCGTCGCCGCGGTCGCCGGCGAAATCGAGGCGGGCGCGACCACCGTCGGCACCCGGGTCGAGCTGGAGCATCTGGCTCCCAGCGTGGTCGGGGCCGAGTTGGAGATCGCTGCCGTCTTGGAGCGGGTCGCCGGCCGGCGGCTGGAGTTCGCCGTCCGCGTCCGCGACGGTGGCCGTCTGGTGGCCAGGGGAATGGTCACCCGGGTCGTGGTGGACACCGCCGCCTTCCTGCGCGACGCCGGGGCCGCGGCGGCCGGGTGAGCGAGCTGCGGGTGGTGGCCGCGCGGGCCAGATACCGGGCCTTGGGTGTCGGAGCGACGTGCGACGCACCCGGTCGATGCCCCAGTGGGCCTGGTCGATCACCTCGCCCGGCGTCGGCGGCGGTACGCGCTTCCCCCTAGCTTTCGCGGGTTGACTCGGCTGGCTGATACTTCAAGCGGCTGCGGGTACGAGAGGCCCGCGGACCGGTTAAGGGGGCGGCATGCAGGACTTGCTGGGGTGGAACCTCATTGTGTCGTTGCCAGCGATCCTGCTGGTTGCCTGGCCGGCTGCTCGGCGTCTCGCGGGGGTGGGTGGCCACGGTCGTGGCCGGGTTGGTCGGGTGGCTGGCGGAGCTGGCGTTGTCGCTGGCGATCGCCGAGGGTGACCCGAGGGCGCCGGGTTTCGGCCGCAACCTGTGGGTGTTCGCGATCGTATTCACGATGTCGGCGGCGGTCTGGATCGAGCTGCTGGCCAAGCCGGGCGCGCTGGCCAGGGCGCAGACCAGCCTGGTGTCGCTACCCCGGCCGATCCGGGCTGTGCGTCGCTCCGGGCAGCGCGTGGGCCGCTATGCCCAGATCACCCGGATCGCGGTCAAGCATAACTGAGGAGCCATGCACGTCGATCCCAACGCCGAGCCCGGGTGAGGCACTTGGCCCGCGGCACCTTTCGACGGTTCGCGGCCACCCAGTTGATGGCCGCCCAAAGGTCCCCCAAGTACCGGGACAGGTACTCCAGCATGTCCAGCGGCCTCCCGGTGCTAGCGGGGGACGACGTCGGGGGTTGCGGCGGGCAGCTCCGGCTCGGCCGGGTAGGGAACGCCGGCGGCGCGGTAGGCGTCGGCGGTGTCGAGGGTCTCGGTCCGGAGCAGGGTCTCGACCAGGGCGTCGAGCCGGTGCCGGTTGGCCCGTAGGGTGGCCAGGGCCTGGTCGTGGCCCTGGTCGAGGATGTGGCGGGCCTCGGTCTCGATCAGCTCCTGGGTGGCCGGGGAGGTGCCGTCGCCGCCGAAGCCGAGGGGCTGCTCGCGGCGCGGGTCGGGCAGCACTGTCATCAGGCCCACCTTCTCGGACATGCCCCAGCGGCCGACCATCTGCTTGGCGATGCCGGTGGCCTGCTCCAGGTCGTTCTCGGCCCCGGTGGT
>JASLIH010000370.1 GCA_030152105.1 Actinomycetes bacterium | reverse complement strand
GACGAGGCCGGCTACAAGGACAGCGACGGCGACAAGGTCAGGGAGATGCCCGACGGCAGCCGGCCGCTCAAGTTCCGGCTGTTCGCCAGGCAGGAGTCCAACACCTCCCAGCAGTCGGTCCAGTTCATGCAGGGCTGGCTGCGCGACATCGGCATCGCCACCGAGGTCAAGGTGGTGGAGGAGAACCGCCTGACCGAGATCATCGGCCAGGGCGAGTTCGACATGTTCGAGTGGGGCTGGGTGGTCGAGCCCGACCCCGACTACCAGCTCTCGACCTTCACCTGCGGCTCGCGCAGCTACAAGTCGGGCGGCGACGTCCTGGCCAACCTGTCCGACAGCTTCTACTGCAACCCTGCCTACGACAAGCTGTACGAGCAGCAGAAGGTGACCATCGACCCGGCCAAGCGGGCCGACATCGTCAAGCAGATGCAGAAGCTGCTCTATGACGACGCGCCCTATGTCGTGACCTTCTACTACGACGAGCTGCAGGCCTACCGCAGCGACCGCTTCACCGGGTTCCTGGCCCAGCCCGACCCGGGCGGGGTGGTCCTGTTCGGCTACGGCACCTACAGCTACCGCAACATCACCACCCCGCAGGCGGCCGCCTCGGCCGCCGACGACGGCGGCTCCGGGGTCCCGGTGATCCCGATCGCCATCGGGGTGGCGGTGCTCGGCGGGGCCGGGGTGCTGCTGGCCATGCGGCGCAGGTCGACCCAGGACGAGCGCGAGTAGAGGTTCGGCCCGTGGCGGCCACCTCGACCCGGACCTTCCGCCCGAGCGCCGGCCAGCGCCGGCTCGGCGCCAAGCTGGTCGGGGCCGTGCTCAGCCTGGCCTTCGTGCTGGTGTTCAACTTCTTCCTGTTCCGCGTCCTGCCCGGCGACCCGGCCAAGAACCTGACCCGCAACCGGCTGGTCCCGGCCGAGCAGGTCGAGGTCCTGCGCGAGAGCTTCGGCCTCGGCAAGCCGCTGCCCCAGCAGTTCGCCAACTACGTGAAGGACACCCTCAGCGGCGACCTGGGCATCTCCTACAAGTTCCGCCGGCCCGTCTCGGAGGTGATCGGGGAACGGATCTGGCCGACGGTGCTGCTGCTGGGCCTGTCCACCATGCTCTCGACGGTGATCGGGCTGTGGATCGGCATCCAGGGGGCGTGGCGGCGCAACAGTGTGTTCGACCGGGTGTCGCTGGGGGCGTCGCTCGCCCTGTACGCCATGCCCGAGTTCTGGCTCGGCATCATGCTGCTGATCGCCTTCGGGGTCGGGGTCGGGTCCTTCCCCGGGCTGTTCCCGACCGGTGGGCTGTCAAGCCCCAACACCCAGCTGGCCAGCCTGGGCGGGTTCTGGGACGTTGCTCGGCACCTGTTCCTGCCCTGCCTCACCCTCACCCTGGCCTACATCGCCGAGTACGCGCTGGTCATGCGCTCGTCGCTGCTGGACGAGCTGGGCGAGGACTACCTGACGACGGCCAGGGCCAAAGGGCTGCGGGAAGCGCTGGTGCTCCGCCGCCACGCCGTCCCCAACGCCCTGCTGCCCACCACCACGCTGATCTTCCTCAACCTCGGTTTCGTCGTCTCGGGGGCCATCACCATCGAGACGGTCTTCTCCTGGCCCGGCCTCGGCCTGCTCAGCTACGAGGCCCTGCGGACCCCTGACTACCCGCTCCTGCAAGGAGTGTTCCTGCTCTTCAGCGCGGCCGTGATCATCGCCAACCTGATCGCCGACCTCCTCTATGCCTACCTCGACCCGCGCGTGAGGACCGGCTGATGACCCAGCCGACCATCGAGGAACCCCTCGGGGGGGCGCCCCAGGTGGACACCACCCTGCCCCCGAGCCTTCCTCCGCAGCTCAGCCCGCGGGCCATCGCCCGGGCGCGGCGGCGGCAGGCGGCGGGGCGGGCCTGGAGCGAGTACCGGCGCAACAGCATCGGCATGGTCGGGCTGGCCATCCTGGTCCTGTTCGTCGCCATGGCCGTGTTCGCGCCCGTGCTCGTCCCGGCCAGCAAGCTGGACGTGACCAAGGCCACCGGCACCCCGTTCTCGCCGCCGAGTGCCGAGTTCCCGCTCGGGACCGACGAGAGCGGCCGCTCGGTGCTGGCCCTGACCATCTGGGGGTCGCGGGTGTCGCTGCTGGTCGGCTTCCTGGCCTCGGTGATCTCGGTGGTGATCGGCTCGGTGGTGGGCATCGCGGCCGGCCATTTCGGCCGCTGGACCGACTCGGTGCTGATGCGGGTCACCGACTGGTTCCTGGTGATCCCGTTCCTGCCCCTTGCCATCGTGCTGGCCACCGTGCTCGGGCCGTCGCTGGCCAACATCGCCTTCGTCATCGGGATCACCTCGTGGCCGGGCACGGCCCGGATCGTGCGCGCCCAGGCCCTGGCGGTGACGTCACGGCCGTACATGGAGCGGTCCCGGGCCCTCGGCGCCGGCGACTGGCACCTGATCACCCGCCACATCCTGCCCAACACGGTCCCGCTGATCTTCGCCAACACCGTGCTGATCGTGGCCGTGGCCATCCTCTCCGAATCGACCCTGGCCTTCCTGGGCCTCGGCGACCCGCTGCGGGTCTCCTGGGGCTCGATGCTGGACGCGGCCTTCACCCACGGCGCGGCCTCGATCGGGGCCTGGTGGTACCTGGTCCCGCCCGGGGTGGCGATCCTGCTGGTGGTCCTGGCCTTCACCATGATCGGCCAGGCGCTGGAGTCGGTCCTCAACCCACGGCTGCGGGGGCGGTGACGATGGCCCTGCTGGAGGTGCGGGAGCTGACGGTCAGCTATCCGAGCCGGGCCGGCGCGGTGCCGGCGGTCCGCGGGGTCGACCTGACCCTGGACGCGGGCGGGACCCTCGGGCTGGCCGGCGAGTCCGGCTGCGGCAAGTCGACCATGGCCGCGGCCGTCCTGCGCCTGCTGCCCCAGGGGACCAGGACCTCGGGCAGCGTGCTGCTGGAGGGCGAGGACGTGCTCACCATGCGGCCGGGGCGGCTGCGGGCGGTCCGCTGGACCGAGGCGGCGATCGTGTTCCAGGGGGCGATGCACGCCCTCAACCCGGTCCGACGGGTCGGCGACCAGATCGCCGAGGCCATCCACCTCCACGACAAGGTCACCGACAAGCAGGCCGACGCGAGGGTCGGGGAGCTGCTGGAGCAGGTCGGCCTGCCCGCCCGCCGCGCGTCCAGCTACCCCCACGAGCTGTCGGGGGGCCAGCGCCAGCGGGTGATGATCGCCATGGCCCTGGCCTGCTCGCCCAGCCTGCTGATCGCCGACGA
>JASLIH010000301.1 GCA_030152105.1 Actinomycetes bacterium | reverse complement strand
TGGCGTGTCCGTTCGGTGGTCCTCGGCCCGATGCCGCACCGCCGGGTCATGGCCGGGTTCCTCAGCGACCTGCTCGGCCGCGCTCCCCAGCGCGTGGCCGGGGTCGAGCTCTGGGGCGACGCCTCGGTGGCGCCTTCCTGATCTTCCGCCCGGAGCGCTGACGAGCGTCAGGTCCCGCTGCCGTACGGGCGGGTGATGATCTCCAGGAAGTGGCCGCTCGGGTCCTCCCAGTAGACGCCCCGGCCGCCGTCGTTGGTGTTGATCTGGCCGGGGCGCCGCCGGCCCGGGTCGGCCCAGTAGGGCAGGTCCCGGTCGCGGATGCGGCCGAAGATCTGGTCGAACTCGTCCTCGGCGACCAGGAAGGCGTAATGCTGGGGGTGCACCGGGCCGTGGTCGTCGGCGAAGTCCAGGGAGACGTCGTTGTCCACCTCCACGACCAGGAACGGCCCGAACGCGACGGGCGGCCCGAGGCCGAGGAGCTCGGCCAGGAAGGTGGCCGACTCCCGCTTGTCGCGGACTCGCACGATGGTGTGGTTGAGCTGGACGGCCATCGGCCAAGGATCCTCGACGCCCCGTCCCGGGTCAACCGCCCGCCGTCCTGTGGCGCAGTACCCTGGCCGTCCGACAACGAGGTCGAACGAGAGGACCCCCATGCCTCAGAGTGCGGTTCGCGAGCTGCGGTTGGCGTTGACGGTCGAGGACTACGACCAGGCGGTCGCCTTCTACCGGGACGGGCTCGGCCTGCCGGTGGTCGAGTCGTTCGAGGGGCCCGACGGCGGCGGGGTCGTGCTGGATGCCGGGCGGGCCACGCTCGAGCTGCTCTCGGTGCGGCAGGCCGAGATGGTCGACCGGGTCGAGGTCGGGTCCCGGGTCGCCGGGCCGGTCCGGGTGGCGCTCGAGGTGGCGGACTCGGCCGAGGCGGCCCGGCGGCTGGTCGCCGGGGGCGCCGAGGCGCTGGCCGCGCCGGTGGTCACCCCTTGGCGGCACCGCAACGTCCGTGTCCGGGCCCCCGACGGGATGCAGCTCACCCTGTTCACCGTGCTCGACGACGCCGGCGCCTCCGGGGAGGGCAGAACATGACGGCGATGGTCAGCTCCTATGTCCGTGACGCCTGGCACACCGCGAACGACGAGGGCACCACCGTGCTGGACGCGTCCACCGGGGAGCCGGTGGGGCGGGTGTCGAGCACCGGGGTGGACATGGCCGCCATGGTCGAGCATGCGCGGCGGGTCGGGGGGCCTGGGCTGCGGGAGCTGACCTTCCATCAGCGGGCGGCCGCGCTGAAGCGGCTGGCCGTCTACCTGCGTGAGCGTCGCGACGGCCTGTACGAGCAGTCGGCCAGGACCGGGGCCACCGTCGGCGACGCCATGGTGGATGTCGACGGGGGGATCGGGGCCCTGTTCGTCTACTCGAGCAAGGGGCGGCGCGAGCTGCCCAACGACGTCCTCTATGTCGACGGGCAGCCGGAGCCGCTCGGCCGGGGTGGGACCTTCGTCGGCCAGCACGTCTACACCTCCCGGCCGGGGGTCGCGGTGTTCATCGACGCCTTCAACTTCCCGGTCTGGGGCATGCTGGAGAAGCTGGCCCCGGCCGTGCTCGCCGGAGTCCCGGCGATCGTCAAGCCGGCCAGCCAGACGGCGTACGTCACCGAGCTGGCCTTCCGGCACATGGTCGAGTCGGGCGTGCTCCCGCCGGGGTCGATCCAGCTGCTCTGCGGCGCCGTCGGCGACCTGCTCGACCACCTGACCGGGCAGGACACCATCGCCTTCACCGGGTCGGCGGCCACGGCCAGGCGCCTTCGCGGCCACCCCACCGTGATCGGGGAGTCGGTCCGCTTCAACGCCGAGGCCGACTCGCTCAACTGCTCGATCCTCGGCCCCGACGCCGCCCCCGGCACCGAGGAGTTCGACCTGTTCGTGGGCGAGGTCGTCCGGGAGCTGACCCAGAAGACGGGGCAGAAGTGCACCGCCATCCGCCGCTCGCTGGTCCCGGCCACCCACACCGGCGCCGTCGTGGACGCGCTCGCCGAGCGGCTGGCCGAGGTCCGGGTCGGCGACCCGCGGGACGCCGCCACCACCATGGGCCCACTGGTCAGCCGAGACCAGCTCGCCGAGGTCCAGGAGGCGGTCGCCCAGCTCAGCCGGGGAGCCGAGGTCGCCCTGGGCGGCCCCGGCAAGCTCCAGCTGACCTCGGGCGACCCCGACCGGGGCGCCTTCCTGGCCCCGACGGTGCTGCGCGCCTCCTCGCCCGAGGCGCCCGAGCTCCACACCGTGGAGGCGTTCGGGCCGGTCACCGCCGTCCTCGGCTACCGGGACGCCGGCCACGCGGTCGAGCTGGCCGCCCTCGGCCGGGGGAGCCTGGTCGGGTCGGTGGTCACCCACGACCCAGGCTTCGCCCGCCAGGTCGTGGGTGGCCTCGCCCCCTACCACGGCCGCCTGCTGGTCCTCGACCGCGACAACGCCGGCGAGTCGACCGGCCACGGCGCCCCGCTGCCCCACCTGGTCCACGGCGGGCCCGGCCGGGCCGGGGGCGGCGAGGAGCTGGGCGGGATCCGCGCGGTCCTGCACCTCATGCAGGTCACCAGCGTCTCGGCCTCCCCGGCGATGGTCACCGCCGTCACCGGCAGGTGGACGCCGGGCGCGCCCACGACCGGCGACGCCACCCACCCGTTCCGCCGCCACTTCGAGGAGCTGCGCATCGGCGAGACCCTGCGCACCCCGTCCCGCACGGTGACCCTTGAGGACATCGAGCGGTTCGCCGACCTCTCCGGCGACCGCTTCTACGCCCACATGGACGAGGCAGCGGCCAAGGCCAACCCGTTCTTCGACGGCCGGGTGGCCCACGGCTACTTCGTGGTGTCGGCGGCCGCCGGGCTGTTCGTGGACCCCGCCCCGGGCCCGTGCCTGGCCAACTACGGCCTGGAGCGGCTGCGCTTCCTCAAGCCGGTCTACCCCGGCGACACCCTGACGGTGTCGCTGACCTGCAAGCAGAAGACGGCCAGAGACGGCGAGGCCTACGGCGAGGTCCGCTGGGACGTCGTCGTCGAGAACCAGGACGCCGAGAAGGTCGCCACCTACGACGTCCTCACCCTGGTCGCCACCCGGTCCACCGGCTGACCGCCGCCGCCGGCCGCGCTCAGCCTCCCTGGAGGTAGGCGCGCACTGGCCCTCGGAAGCGTCCCCTGGCCGGGATATGCTGTGGCGACACGACCGGGAGGTGTCGCCGATGCGGGTCACCGAGTGCGCCCAGCAGGCGGTGCTCCATGCCCGGGGGGAGGCTGGGCGGCTCGGGCACGACCGGATCGGGACCGAGCATCTGCTGCTGGCCCTGCTGCGCGACCAGGAGTGCCTGGCCACCGCCATCCTGGGGGAGCGAGGGGTCGAGGTCGAGGCGCTCCGGCGGCGGGTCGAGCAGGGCGCCGGTCCCGGGAAGGGCGACCGGCCGGGCGGCGGGCCGGCCACCGAGGACGCCCTGGAGGCCGGCGAGCACCTGCCGATGACCAAGCCGGTCACGCTCGTGTTCGGGCTGGCCGCCCGGGAGGCCAGGGAGCTGGAGCAGGACCGCGTCGGCACCGAGCACCTCCTGCTGGGGCTTGCCCGGGAGGGCGACGGTGTGGCCGCCCGGGCCCTCGAGGACCTGGGGGCCGGCCTCCTGCAGCTCCGCGAGGCGGTCATCTCGGTGTACTCGGCCGGGGCCGACCCCGAACCGCTTCCCGCGGACCTGGGGCCGCCGCCCTGGGAGCCGCCGGCCGGGGCCCGCCTGGAGCGGGTCCTCCCGCTGGTCAGCGAGCACCCGCTGCCATCGGGCGACCTGCTGGTCCTGCTGTCGCTGGAGATCTGGTCGGACTGGTTCGACCTGCGCTACGCGATCGTCTACGCCACCGCGGAGCCGGAGGGCGACCTGCCCCGGCCGGCCATCCTCGGCCGCTGCGAGGTGTCCGACCGGGCCGGCACCGACTATGTCAACTTGTCCACCATCTCCCCGGCCGCCGGGATGGTCCGCGTCAGGCAGCACACCTTCGTGCCGGCGCCCCCGCCCGGCACCGAGGTGCTCGAGCTGCGCTTCAACCCCCCCTCGACCCCCCTCGGGCCGGCCCGGCCGCCGGTCGTCAGCACCGTCGTCCTGTAGGCGCCGCCACCTTGAGCGACCGGGTCCCGATCACCCACCCGGAGAAGGTGCTGTTCCCGGCCGACGGCATCACCAAGGGCGACCTGGTCGCCTACTACCGGACGGTCGCCCCGAGGATGCTCCCGCTGGTCAGTGGGCGCCCGGTCACCCTGCAGCGGTTCCCGGACGGGATCGGCCGCGGCGGCTTCCTCCAGAAGCAGGTCGGCCGGCACTTCCCGGACTGGATCGAGCGGGTGACCGCGCCCAACCGCCGCACCCGCCAGGCCACCGTCCGCGACGAGGTCACCTACGCCGTCTGCCGGACCGCCGACGACCTCGCCTACCTGGCCAACCAGGGCTGCGTCACCCCGCACGTGTGGCTGAGTCGCGCCCCCGACATCCACCACCCCGACCAGATGGTCTTCGACCTCGACCCGGCGTCGGAGGACCTGGGGGTCCTGCGGCTGGCCGCGGCCAGCCTGCGCGGCCTGCTGGAGGAGCTCGAGCTGGCCCCGTTCCTCAAGTCCAGCGGGTCGCGGGGCCTGCACGTGGTCGTGCCGCTCGTCCCGGCCGCCGACACCGACGCTGTCAAGGTGTTCAGCATCGCCGTGGCCGAGGCCCTGGCCGCCCGCCACCCCGACGACTTCACCACCGAGGGGCGCATCGCCAAGCGGAACGACCGGCTGTACCTGGACATCGGGCGCAACGGCTACGCCCAGACCATGGCCGCTCCCTACGCCGTCCGGGCGCTGCCCGGGGCGCCCGTCTCGGTCCCGCTCGACTGGTCGGAGCTGGACGACTTCGTCCCTGGCCGGCACACCCTCGCCTCCATCGCCGAGCGGCTGGCCGCGCCCGACCCGTGGGCCGGCCTGGAGGAGGCCGCGTCCCGGCTCGACCAGGCCGCGGCCCGCCTGACCAGGCTCAGCTGACCGCCGGCGGGACCCGGGTCGCCTCCAGCCGCCAGGCCGGGCGGCGGACGCCGGCCCCGAGGCGCTTGCCCCAGCTGGACCGGCTGGCGGCGACGTCGGCCGGGGTGGCCGGGCGGGCCCTGGTCAGGGCCAGCCCGTGACCGTGGTAGGCGCCGGCCAGCGCGTCAAGAGCCCGCCGGTCGATCGGCTCGACCCCGGCGGCGGCGTCGCGGGCGGTCGAGGACACCAGCATCGACAGGGTGCCGCCCAGGACCAGCACCCGGGCCAGCCCACCCAGGACGGCCGGGTCGGCCGCCAGCAGGCCGCGCAGCAGCGAGCCCCACGGGAAGTGGACGGTCACCAGGCCGGCCAGGCCGTCCAGCTCCGGCGGGAGGGCCTCGGCGGCGGCCACCACGAACAGCGCGTTGGGCAGACCGCCCCGCTCGGCCCGGCGGCCGGCCCGCCGCGACGCCTCGGCCATGGCGGCACCGCTGGCGTCGACGCCGACGACCAGCCGGTCCGGCTCGGCGGCCGCGGCGGCCAGCACGGAGCGGCCGTCCCCGGTCCCGAGGTCGATCGTCGCCGCCCGGTAGCGGGCGGCGAGGTCATGAAGTTAGCCGACGTCCACGTCCTGCACGCGCCGGCCGCTGACGGTCCGCATTGTCCCTCGCCCCTCTCGTCGCGCCACGTCCTGTCCGGCTTCAGTCCCGGGAGCGGGCGCCGGCGTTACAGCTACGGCCGCTGGCGGCGGTCGGGAGGGGCTCCTCGCCGGGGAGCCGGCCACCCCAGGCGCGGAACCCTGGATGGTGGAGATGGTAGCCCCGACCAGGCCCACGAGCAGGCCGATGAAGGTGAGGAAGAGGACGTCGGTGTTGCCGGTCATCCGCATCCAGTTGGACACGATAATGGAGGCCGCGGCCAGCCCGAGGAACCACAGGGTGCGGATCCCCCACTTGCGGTGCGCCGGCCGTCTGGACATCGGGCCTCCTCTCCTCGACCTGGAGTCGAGCCGCGCGAGGTGCCTAGGAGGTCTCGATCCGCACGTAGTCGATGTCACCGGAGAAGTAGTCGCAGGTGACCTCGACCTGGTCGCAGGTGCCCTTGCCGGCGATGGTCACCGGGCGGGTGTTG
>JASLIH010000276.1 GCA_030152105.1 Actinomycetes bacterium | reverse complement strand
CGTAGGAGCCGTAGCTGGCCTCCAGCCCCAGCTCGTCGGCGAACGCCCGCGCCCGGTCGGCGTCGCGGCTGGCCACGGCCACGAACTCGGCGTGGTCGGCGGCGCGGGTGGCCTCGATCACCAGCCGGCCGACGCTGGCCGTCGACAGGACACCCCAGCGGACCCTGGCCACGCCGCGACCTCGGTCCATCAGCCAAGCCGGGAGGCGGCCGTCCGGAGGGTCTCGGCCGCGTAGCGCAGCCCCTCCATCTGGTCCAGCTCCTGGTCCTCGTGCTCGATGTTGACCGCCATGTCGGGGTCGATCTCGGCCAGGGCGCGCAGGAACTCGGTCCAGAACTCGGCGTCGTGGCCGCGGCCGACGGCCACGAAGTCCCAGGAGGAGCTCTCCGGCCAGCGGCTCAGGGTGTAGTCGCCGCCCAGCGACAGGGCGCCGGGGTCGTCGCTGGCGACCCGCCCGAAACGGTCGTCGAGCACGCCGTTGAGCTTGGCCGCCTCGTTGATGCGGGTGTCCTTGGCGGCCGCGTTGTAGACCAGGCCGCCCAGGTGCCTGGTGGCCACGACCGGATCGATCCCCTGCCAGAACAGGTGGCTGGGGTCCATCTCAGCCCCGACGTGGGTGGCGTCGATCTCGGTGGCCAGGCGCTCCATGGTGCCCGGGTTGTAGACCAGGTTGTGGGGGTGCATCTCGATGCACACCTTGACGTCGGCGTCGGCTGCCCGGGCCTGGATGTCCTTCCAGAACGGGATGCCGACCTCGTTCCACTGGTAGTCGCGGGCGTCGAGGTAGACGCTGTGCCAGGGCTCGACCGTCCACGACGGGTAGCGGGCGCCGGCGTCGGAGCCAGGCAGCCCCGACATGGTGACGACCCGCTTCACCCCCAGCAGCGCGGCCAGCTCGATCGAGTCGCGCACGTCCTTGGCGTGCAGGGGCCCGACCGCGGGGTTGGGGTCGAGCGGGTTGCCGTTGCAGTTGAGGGCGGTCAGGGTCACGCCGGCCGAGCTGAACAGCCCCAGGTACTCGTCCCGGGCGTCCTGGCTGGTGCGGATGTCGTCGACCGGCAGGTGGACGGGGGGCAGGAACCCGCCGGAGTTGATCTCCGCGCTGTCCAGCCCGAGACCCGCCAGGGTCTGGAGGGCCTCGCCGACGGGCTGGTCGTGCAGGCAGGCGGTGTAGGCACCGAGCTTCATATCCGCGTCCTCCGGTCAGTCGATGGTCACGTCGGCGCCGCCGGCCTTGGCCGAGGCGACGACCGCGTCCAGCAGGCGGATGTTGTGCAGCCCCTCGGAGAACGAGGCGAGCCGCGGCAGCCCCTCCAGCCCCGCGACCTGCTCGAGGAAGGCCCGGGCCTGGAAGGTGAACAGATCGTTCTGCCCGTAGCCGACCCCGGGGAAGTCCATCGGGATGCCGCCGGTGAGGTACGGGTGGCCGGGCCCGACCAGCACCTGGCGGAAGCCCTGGGTCGGGCCCGCCGGGGCACCGTCGATGAAGCCGAACTCGCCGGCGCGGGCCAGGTCGAAGGTGGCCGCCCCCGAGGAGGTGAACAGCTCGAAGCCGAGGGAGTTGGCCAGGCCGAAGGCGGCCCGGGAGGCCGAGAGGGTGCCGGTCGCGCCCGATTCGAAGGTGGCCGTGAAGGTCACCAGGTCCTCGTTCTCCACCGGCCCGGTGACGTCGCTGAGCTCGGCGGCGGCGTGGCCGACGGCCGCGCCCGCGGGGAGGGCGCGCTCGGTGACGAAGGTGGACAGCACCGCGCCCCGGACCGACTGGATGGGGCCGCACACGAACTCGGCCAGGTCGATCAGGTGGCTGCCGATGTCGGACAGGGCGCCCGAGCCCGGTCCGCCCTTGTAGCGCCAGCTCATCGGGCCCCGCGGGTCGACCCCGTAGTCGCACCAGTAGTGGCCGTTGAAGTGCAGGGGCCGGCCCATGGCGCCGGAGGCGAGCTGCTCGCGGATGGCGCCGATGGCGGGGGAGCGGCGGAACACGAAGCCGATGCCGGTCTCGCGGTCCGACGCCCCGGCGGCGTCCACCATGGCCTCGGCGTCCTCGACGGTCGGGGCCATCGGCTTCTCGCAGAGCACGTGCTTGCCGGCGGCCAGCAAGCCCTCGACGATCCGGCGGTGGAGCGGGTTGGCCACGACCACGCTGACCACGTCGACGTCGGCGGCGGCGGCCACGGCCTCCCAGCCGCCCTCGGCCCGCTCGTAGCCGAAGCGGCGGGCGGTGTCGGCGGCGAAGGCGGGGTTGACGTCGGCGATCGCGGCCAGGCGGATCTCGGGCAGGCCCTCGCCGTACACGGTCGAGGCCGACCGGTACCCGGCGGCGTGCGCCCGGCCGGCCATGCCGGCCCCGATGACGGCGACGCCGATGGACGAATCGGACATGGGTGGAGCCTCCTTCCGGGGTGGTTTGAAGCGCTTGATTTGAAGCGCTTCAAACCGTACTATGCGAGGCATCCATGGACATGTCAAGAGGTTCCCGCAGACCCCGGCTGGAGGACGTCGCCGAGCGGGTCGGGATGTCCCCGGCCTCGGTGTCGATGGTGCTGTCCAACGCCCCCGGCCCCAGCGCGGCCACCCGTGAGCGGGTGCTGGAGGCGGCCGCCGAGCTCGGCTACCGACCCGACCGGACGGCCAGCCTGCTCGCCCGGCGGCGAACCCACCTGGTCGGGGTGCTGATGCAGGTGGGCAGCCCGTACCACGCCGAGCTGGTCGAGGACCTCCACGAGGCCGCCGAGCGCCGAGGCTACGACGTCGTCCTGAGCGCGGTCACCCGCACCCGCGACGAGCGCCGGGCCGTCGAGACGCTGGTCGACTTCCGCTGCGAGGCCCTGGTCCTCCTCGGCCCGGTCGCCCCCGCCGCCCAGCTCGCCGCCCTTGGGCGGCAGCTGCCGGTGGTGGTGATCGGGCGCCGGGTCGTCGGGGGCGCGGTCGACGTCGTCCGGTCGGCCGACGCCGAGGGGGTCGGCCAGGTCATCGACCACCTGGCCGGGCTTGGCCACCGCTCGATCACCTATGTCGACGGGGGCAGGGGGACGATCGCCACCGACCGCCGCCGCGGCTACCGCACGGCCATGCGCCGCCACGGCCTGGCCGACCACGTCCGGGTCATCGGCGGCGACCATACCGAGGCGGCCGGCACCAGGGCGGCCCGGGCGCTCCTGGACGGTGGCGCCCTGCCCGGCGCGGTGGTCGCCTACAACGACTCCTGCGCCCTGGGCCTGCTGGACGCCTTCAACCGGGCCGGGGTCGAGGTCCCCGGGGAGGTGTCGGTGGCCGGCTACGACGACAGCAGCCTGGCCCGCCTCGCGCACGTGAACCTGACGACGGTCAGCCAGGACGCCCGCGGCCAGGCCGAGCACGCGGTGGCCGCGGCCGTGGAGCGCCTCGACGGCGGCCGGGTGCGGCCCCGCGAGGTCGTGCTCGCGCCCCGCCTGGTCGTCCGGGGCACGACCGGCCCGCCACTGGTCGCGGGCGCGTACCCTGGTCGAGCGGGCCGGGCGCGCGCCCCGGGCCGGGGAACGAGCCGGTGAGCGAGCGGGACAGGTACACCCCGGAGGAATGGCGGACGCTCCAGTTCGCCCCGTTCTGGATGTTCGGCGCCGTGGTCGGCGCCTACAACCGCTTCGACCCCCGCGACTTCCACGTGTTCCTGCGCTGCCTGGAGGTGGCGACCCTGGGGGAGGGCCGGCTCCGGCGCGAGCTGCTGGAGTCGGTCCTGGACGACCGTGACCGGCTGGCCGAGCAGTTCCACGCGGACCCGCGCACCATCGGCGTCGGCCTGTTCCAGGCCGACCTGCTGCTGCGCCGGGCCGGCGACGACGAGGCCACCTGGTTCAAGGACATGCTGGTGCTGGACGTGGGCGAGGGCGTGGCCAGGGCCAGGGGCCGCTATGGGACCGAGATGAGCGACGACGACGCCAACGCCGTCGCCCTGGCCGCCCAGCTGCTGGCCGTGGAGCGCTACCCGGTCGGCGACTGACCGCCGAAGTCGCCCTCGGGGTCGCGCCAGACCGAGTGGACGTGGTTGGCACCGTCCTGGACGTTGTCGTATTCGATGTGCAGCCGCGGCCCCTGGATGCGGTAGTAGTGGGGCTGGCCGGGCTCGGTCCCGCCGGCCCAGCCGAAGTGGACCGCCTCCAGCCGCTCGCCCAGGACCCGTTCGGCCTGGAGTGCGGCCAGGGGACCGGGCAGCCGCCCGAGGTACTGGCGCAGCAGCCCGGCCAGCAGCTCGCGCTGCTGGGGCAGCATCCCGGCCGCGGCCAGCCCCTCGGGGGGGCCGGCCCGCACGGCCGGGCGGTTGCGCTGGAGGATGTCGCCGGGGGCTGTCTCCGACAGCAGGGCCGCGGCCCGCTGCTCGGGGGCCAGGGCGTCGAGCAGCCCCCGGGCCAGGTCCTCCTCGGCGGCCAGGGGCCGTAGCACCCCTGGCCCGACCAGTGGGTTCATGGCCGGGTTGGCCCCCAGGAACAGCGGACTGGCCGAGACCGCGCCGCCCTCCAGCAGGGTGTAGTTGAGGGCCACATGGTGGCCCCCGACCCGCCACCCCCAGGCGCCGGCCCCGGGGTCGCCGAAGACGCTGACGAAATAGAGCTGGGGGTCGCGGCCGCGGTGGGGGACGGTCCGCCCGTCGTAGCCCCGCCGCCAGCCCTCCTTGGCGTCGAGGACGTTCTCCAGCCCCATCACGGTGGCGGCCGTGTTGTAGCCGCCCTCGCTGAGCCCGCTGGCCACCAGCCGGTGGGCCAGGCGCTGGGAGACCGGGCCCATCTCGGCCAGGGGCAGGCCGCCCCGCTCGGTCGGGGTGTAGTACCAGGTGGTCCGCTCCTCGTCCGCCGGGAACGGGTAGCGGGCCTTGGCCCGCTGCTCCGGCGTCAGCGACGCCAGCCAGCCGGCGGCCGCGGCCGCCATCCCGTCGCGCACCCGCTCCAGCGGGCCAGTCACGCGTACAGGGCGGGCCGCTCAACCAGCTCCACGGCGACCCGGCCCCCCTTGGCCTGGGACTCGACGGCGGCCTCGGCCACGGCCGTGGTGGCGTACCCGTCCCAGGCGCTGGGGCCAGTGATCTCGCCGCGGAGCACGCCGGCGACCCACTCCTCGAGCTCGTTCTGGTAGGCGTCGCCGAACCGCTCCCGGTAGTCGGCCGGGATCGGGCCGTGGTGCCCACCCTCGGCGCGGACCTGGACCCCGGCGTGCTCGCCCAGAGCGAGCGTGCCCGACTCACCGACCAGCTCGTAGCGGATGTCGTAGCCGAACCTGCAGGTGACGAAGCTCTCCACGTCGACCAGCACGCCGTCGGCGGTCTCCAGCATCACCATCTGCGGGTCCTGGAGGCCCTCGGGGGCCAGCGAGCTGGGGCGGGCCTTGAACACGGTGGCGGCGACGATCTCCTGGCCGAGCAGCCACCGGGTCACGTCGATGTCGTGGACCACCGAGTCGGTGATCATCATGTCGCTGGTGAACCCGGGGGGGACCTCGGCGTTGCGGTGGCGGCAGTGCAGCAGCAGCGGCCGGCCGACCCGGCCCGCGTCGGCGGCCGCCTTCAGCGTCCGGAAGCCGTCGTCGTAGCGGCGCATGAACCCGACCTGGATCAGCCGCCGGGGCTTGGCCGCCTCGGCCTCCAGCACCCGAACGCAGGCGTCGATGGTCGGGGCCAGCGGCTTCTCGCACAGCACCGGCTTGTCGGTGGCCAGGCAGGCGAGGGTGAACTCCTCGTGGGTGAAGCCGGGGGAGGCGATCAGCACGGCCTCCACCTGGTCGTCGGCGACCAGCTCGTGGCCGTCGGAGTAGGCCCGGGCGCCGACCTGCTCGGCCACCTGCTTGGCCCCCTCGATGAACACGTCGGAGACGGCCACCACCTCGGCGTCGGGGACGCTCCCGGCCAGCCGCTCGATGTGGTACCGGCCCATCTGGCCGGCACCGACGACACCGATCCTCAGGGTCATCGCGCATCACTCCCAACGCCCAGCTTTCGGAGGTAGGTGCAGGTCCGGGTGGCGATCGGCAGCGGGTCGTCCGGGTCGCAGGGGTACAGGTCCTGCTCCACGATCGCGAACAGCTCGCCGTCCAGGTGCTGGTCGACGGCGTCCAGCAGCGCCTCCATGTCGGGCTCGCCCTTGGGGGGCTCGCACATGACCCCGCGCCCGACCGCCGCCGCGAAGCCGAGGCCCTCGGCCTCGACCTGGTCGAGCACGGCCGGGTCGGCCTGCTTCAGGTGCAGGTAGGCGACGCGGTCGGGGTGGTCGCGGATCAGCGCGACGTTGTCTCCCCGGTAGTAGGCGACGTGGCCGGTGTCGAGGCACAGGTTGACGTCGGCCGGGTCGGTCTCGGCCAGGAACCGCTCGATCTGCGGCTGGGTGCCGACAAAGCTGTCGGCGTGCGGGTGGAACACCGCCGCCAGGCCGTGCTCGTCTCTGAGAATGCGGCCCAGCTCGGCGGTCCGGTCGACCAGGGTCCGCCACTGGTCGCGGTCCAGCTCCGGGGGGTTGGGGCCGGCGTCGGCGGGGAGCAGCACCACGTGGCCGGCGCCCATGGCCGTGACCAGCTCGGCCACCTGGTGGGCGTCGCGCAGGTCGGACTTCCAGCGGCCCGGGTCGTGCAGGGCGCCGAACACGGCCTGGCCGGACACCGCCAGCCCGCGCCGGTCGACCTCGTCGCGCAGCCGCCCCGGATCGGTCGGCAGGTAGCCGTAGGGACCCAGCTCCACCCACCGGTAGCCGGCCTCGGCCAGCTCGTCCAGGAACCGGTGCCAGGGCGTCTGGTTCGGGTTGTCGGGGAACCAGACGCCCCAGGAGTCGGGGCAGCTCCCCAGCCGGAGGCGGGCCCGGGTGCTGGTCATCGGCGAACCTCCCTACGGTCCGTGCTTGGCCACGTAGTGCCGGACCCGTTCGAGGTTGTAGCGGCACGACTCGGCGGCCCGCTCCTCCCAGGCGAACACGCATACCGTGGCGATGCCGTCGAACCTCACGTCGGCCAGGGTGGCGAAGAACAGGTCCCAGTCGACCTCGCCCTGGCCGATGTCCAGGTGCTGGTGGATACGGGCCGCCGTGCCCGGCGGGTTGAGGATGTAGCGCAGCCCCGACGACCCCCGGTGGTCGAAGGAGTCCGCGATGTGCAGGTGGGTCAGCAGCGGCCCGGCGTAGCGCAGGATCCCCTCAAGGTCGCCGCCCTGGTGGAAGGTGTGGGGGGCGCAGTAGAGGAAGCTGACCAGGTCGTTGTCGATCCCACGGACCATGTCGACCGCCGCCCGGCCGTCCTCGATGAAGTCGTCGGGGTGCGGCTCCAGTCGCAGCTGCATGCCCTCGCGCTCGAAGACCGGCAGCAGCTCCTCCAGCGACCGCCAGAACTGGGCCTCGGAGGCCGCGGCCGCCTCCGGCCGGCCGTTGAACTCCGAGTTCATGACCCGGCAGTCGAGGTCGACGGCGACCTGGATGGCCCGCTTCCAGTAGCGGACGGCCGCCTGGCGCTCGTCCTCGTCCGGCCCCGACCACTTGTACAGCGGCAGCACCGAGGAGACCGAGACGCCGGCGTCGTCCAGCGCCTTCTTGAAGCCGGCGATGGCGGCCCGGTCGGCCCGCGGGTGGACGAAGAACGGGATGAAGTCCTCCCTCGGCGACAGCTCGATGTGCTCGTAGCCGAGCTCGGCCACCAGCCGCGGCAGCTCGGCCAGCGGGACCGTCCGCAGCATGTAGGGGTCGAGCGCGATCTTCATGGCTGCGGCGGGTCCTGCCGGGTGCCGGTGTTGTCGGACGGCGGGGTCCGCTGCTCGCCCAGCCCGCCGACGTGCAGCTCGGCCACCTCCTGCTCGAATGCCTGGGCGACCTGCCGCAGCTC
>JASLIH010000273.1 GCA_030152105.1 Actinomycetes bacterium | reverse complement strand
ACCGGGGCGTGGGCGCGCACCACGCCGGACGCCGAGCCGCACCTGCTGGAGGGGACGATCGACCGGGAGACGGCGGCCGAGACCTGGTGGCGCTTTGACGTCAAGGTCCGCAACCCGCTGACCGGCTACCGCTTCCTGCTGAGCGGCGGCCCGCGGGGCTACCGGTGGCTCAACGGCACCGGCGTCCACCCCCACGACGTCACCGACGCCGGCGACTTCCGGCTGTCCGCCGCCCCGCCGCCGCCCGCCTGGGCTCGCGACGCGATCTTCTACCAGATCTTCCCCGACCGCTTCGCCCGCTCGGCCAGGGCCGACGGCCGGCCGCAGCCCGCCTGGGCCCGGCCCGCGGCCTGGGACGACCCGGTCGTCCCCCCCGGGGACGGCGGCCGGCAGCTGTATGGCGGGGACCTCGACGGCATCGTCGAGCGCCTCGACCACCTGGCCGCGCTCGGCGTCAACGCCCTCTACCTGACGCCGTTCTTCCCGGGCGCGTCCAATCACCGCTACAACGCCGCCAGCTTCGAGGAGGTCGACCCGCTGCTCGGGGGCGACAAGGCCCTGGCCCGCCTCTCCCAGGAGGTCCACGCCCGGGGCTGGCACCTGCTGGGCGACCTGACCACCAACCACTGCGGCGACACCCACGCCTGGTTCCGCCGGGCGCTGGAGGACGCCGGCTCGCCGGAGCGGGAGTTCTTCTACTTCCCCGGCCCCCAGGACAACACCTACGAGAGCTGGCTGGGCCACTCCAGCCTGCCCAAGTTCCGCTTCTCCTCGGCCGAGCTGCGCCGCCGACTGCTGGCGGGCCCCGGCTCGATCGCCGGGCGCTGGCTGCGGCCACCCTTCGACCTGGACGGCTGGCGGGTCGACGTGGCCAACATGACCGGCCGGCACGCCACCGACGACTTCAACACCGAGGTGGCCAGGGCCCTGCGGGCGACCATGGACGAGGCGCGGCCGGACACGCTGCTGCTGGCCGAGCATGCCCACGACGCCACCGGCGACCTGGCCGGTGACGGCTGGCACGGCACCATGAACTACGCCGGCTTCACCCAGCCGGTCTGGGCCTGGCTGCGCCATCCCGAGGTGCGCCTGCCCTACGGCGGGCTGCCGCTGGACGTGCCCCGCCTGCCCGCCGAGGCGGTCGTGACCACCATCCGGGCGTTCCTCGGCGCCGCCCCGTGGCGGTCGTCGGCGACCTCCTGGTCGCTGCTCGGGTCGCACGACTCGACCCGGATCCGCAGCGTGGTCCGGGACCCCGCCGTCGGCGAGGTCGCGGCCGGGCTGCTGTTCACCATGCCCGGCACCCCGATGGTCTTCGCCGGGGACGAGATCGGCATGGAGGGCGTCGGCGACCCCGGCACCCGCCAGCCGTTCCCCTGGCACCGGCCCGAGGTCTGGGACCGGACCACCCTGGCCCGCTACCGCGGGCTGGCCGCCCTGCGCCGCGACCACCACGCGCTGCGCAGCGGCGGGCTCCGCTGGGCCCACGCCGAGGGCGACGCGATCGCGTTCCTGCGCGAGAGCGAGCACCAGCGGCTACTGGTCCTCGCCGCCCGGGCCGGGCACGGGCCGCTGCGCCTTCCCACCGGCGCACTCGGCCTGGTCGGCGAGGCACCAAACCTGTACGGCAACGCCGATCCCCTGCGACCCGATCCCGACGGCTCCGTGACCCTGCCCGGCGACGGGCCGACGTTCCAGCTCTGGCAGCTCGCCTGACCAGCCGATCCCCGAGGAGGGAACCATGGCCGAGGTCGTGCTCGACAAGGTCAACAAGCAGTACGAGAACGGGTTCCACGCTGTCCAGGACCTGGATCTCGACATCGCCCACGGTGAGTTCCTGGTCCTGGTGGGCCCGTCCGGCTGTGGCAAGTCGACCGCCCTGCGCATGGTGGCCGGGCTGGAGGACATCTCCAGCGGCACCATGAAGATCGGCGACCGGGTGGTCAACACCCTGTCGCCCAAGGACCGCGACATCGCCATGGTGTTCCAGTCCTACGCGCTGTATCCGCACATGAGCGTGGCCGACAACATCGCCTACGGCCTCAAGATCCGGCGCATGGACAAGGCCGAGATCAACCAGCGGGTCAGCAAGGTCGCCGCCATGCTCGAGCTTGGGCCGCTGCTGGACCGCAAGCCTAAGCAGCTGTCGGGCGGCCAGCGCCAGCGCGTGGCCATGGGCCGGGCCATCGTGCGCGAGCCCCAGGTGTTCCTGATGGACGAGCCGCTGTCCAACCTGGACGCCAAGCTGCGGGTCCAGATGCGCTCGGAGATCGCCCAGGTCCAGCACGACCTGGACGTCACCACCATCTATGTCACCCACGACCAGACCGAGGCCATGACCATGGGCGACCGGGTCGCGGTGATGAAGGCCGGGATCCTCCAGGAGCTCGGCGAGCCCCAGTACCTGTACGACAACCCGGCCAACATCTTCGTGGCCGGCTTCATCGGCTCCCCGCCCATGAACCTGGCTGTCGGCAAGGTCGTCCGCCCCGACGGAAACGGTGACCTGGCGGTCCGGCTCGGCTCGGCCACCATCCGCCTGCACCCGGCGGTGGCCAAGGAGCGACCGGCCCTGGCCTCCTACGTGAGCCGTGAGGTCGCCGTGGGGATCCGCAGCGAGGACATGGAGGACGCCCGGCTGGTCCGCGACGCCCCCGCCGACACCCGGCTGAAGGCGACCGTCTCGCTGGTCGAGGCCCTGGGGGCCCAGATCGTGGTCCACTTCGACGTCGACGCCCCCAAGGTGGTCACCGCCGACACCAAGCTGCTGGACAAGGACGCCCACACCGACGACGTCCCGACCCACGAGATCGAGGGAACCAAGTTCGTGGCCGCCTTCGCGCCCCGCTCCCGGGTCAAGATCGGCGACACCATCGAGGTCGTGGTCGACACCGAGCGCATGCACTTCTTCGACCCCGAGACCGGCAACGCCATCCGGGGCTAGCATAGGGGCGTGCGCAGCGCCCAGTGGTACGGGGGGTCTGACCGGAACGCCTACGTCCACCGGGCGTGGATGCGCCGGGGACTGCCCAGGCACGCCTTTGACGGGCGGCCGCACATCGCCATCGCCAACACGGCCTCGGACCTGACGCCCTGCAACAGCCACCTGGACGAGGTGGCGGCCAGCGTCAAGGAAGGCGTCTGGGAGGCCGGCGGGGTGCCGCTGAACCTGCCGGTGGTGTCGCTGGGCGAGACCCAGGTGCGGCCGACGGCCATGCTCTGGCGCAACCTGGCCGCCATGGCCACCGAGGAGCTGCTGCGGGCCAACCCGGTCGACGGGGTGGT
>JASLIH010000225.1 GCA_030152105.1 Actinomycetes bacterium | reverse complement strand
CGGCCGCCCGGTCGGCGTGGCTGACGCCCGCATGCTGGTCGACCTGCCGGTCGACGTGATCGTCGACGCCACCGGCGTGCCCGACGTCGGCGCCCTGATCTCCTATGCCGCCCTCACCGGCGGCAAGGACGTGGCCACCCTGAATGCCGAGGCCGACGTCACCATCGGGCTGCTGCTGTCGCGGGTCGCCCACGCCAGCGGGCAGGTCTACGCCGTCTGCAAGGGGGACGAGCCGGTCGAGGTCAAGGCGCTGTTCGACTTCGTCACCGACCTCGGCTTCGAGGTCGTCTGCGCGGGCAAGGGCAAGAACAACCCGCTGCGGCCCCACGACACCCCCGACTCGGTGGCCGAGGAGGCCGCCGCCAAGCACATGAACCCCAAGATGCTGGCCAGCTTCGTCGACGGCACCAAGACCATGATCGAGTGTGCCTGCATGGCCAACGGCACCGGCCTGGAGCTGAGCCGCCGGGGCATGTACGGGCCCGAGACCACCGTGCCCGAGCTGGCGAACGTGTTCCGCCCGGCGGCCGACGGCGGGGTGCTGGACCGGCCGGGGGTGGTCGACTACGCCACCGGGCCGGTGGCCCCGGGCGTGTTCGTGGTCGGCCGCAGCGACCACCCGACGGTGATCGAGGAGATGGCGTACCTGTCGATGGGCCCCGGCCCCTACTACGCCTTCTACCGGCCGTATCACCTGGCCAGCCTGGAGGCCCCGTTGACGGTGGCCACGGCCGCGCTCGACCGTGTCTCGACGCTGGAGCCGGTGGCCTGGAAGGCCGAGGTGGTCGCCACCGCCAAGCGTGACCTGCGCCCAGGGGACCGGATCGACGGCATTGGCGGCAGCACCGTCTACGGGGTGGCCGACTCGGCCGAGGCGGTCGCCGCCGGGGGGCTGCTGCCGCTCGGCCTGGCGGCCAGGGCGACCGTCGTCCGCGACGTCCCCATCGACCAGCCGCTGGCCTACGAGGACGTCGAGCTGGACGAGAGCTCGACCATCCTCCAGCTGCGCCGGCTCCAGGACCAGCTGCTGGGCCGCTGAACCGGAACCGGAACCGGAACCGGAGAGGGAGCGGGGACCTCGTGACGACCCTTGCCAAGTCGGCCGACGACGCCCGGCGGGTGCTGGCCACCATGTGGACCATCCGCCGGTTCGAGGAGGCGGTGGACGAGATGTTCGCCCGCGGCCTGCTGTACGGCACCATGCACCTGTCGATCGGCCAGGAGGCCTCGGCCACCGGCGCCTGCCTGGCCCTGCGCGACGACGACGTGATCACCTCGACCCACCGCGGGCACGGCCACTGCATCGCCAAGGGCGCCGACCTCGGCCGCATGATGGCCGAGCTGCTGGCCCGCGACAACGGCTACTGCCGGGGCCGGGGCGGCTCCATGCACATCGCCGATGTGACCAAGGGCAACCTGGGCGCCAACGGGATCGTCGCCGGCGGGATCCCCATCGCCGTCGGCGCCGCCCTGGCCCACAAGCTGCAGGGGAGCGACAAGGTCGCCCTGTCGTTCTTCGGCGACGGCGCCACCAGCGAGGGCGCCTTCCACGAGAGTGTCAACCTGGCCGCCATCTGGGACCTGCCGGTGGTGTTCGTCTGCGAGAACAACCACTACGGCATGTCGATGTCGGTGACCGAGGTGTCCCGGCTGGAGCGGGTCGCCGAGCGGGCCGCCGGCTACGGGATCCCCGGGGTGACCGTCGACGGCAACGACGTCGACGCGGTCCACAAGGCGGCCGCCGAGGCTGTCGCCCACGCCCGGTCGGGCCAGGGGCCGACCCTGGTCGAGGCCGTCACCTACCGCTGGAAGGGCCACTCCAAGAGCGACCAGAACCTCTACCGCACCCGCGAGGAGATCGACTCCTGGCGGGCCCGGGACCCGATCGAGCGGTTCGAGCAGGTGGTGCTCAAGGCCAAGACCCTGAGCGAGGACGAGCTCAAGCAGGTCCGCGACCAGGCCCGGGACGCCGTCCGGGACGCCGTGCGGGCCGGCCAGACCGGGCCGCCGCCCTCGCCCGACCTGCTGGCCGGCGTGTACGCGCCCAGCGAGGTGGACGCCCTCAGCGGGGGGGAGGCCAGATGACCGCGACCGGGACCGAGGTCGAGACGATGACCTTCGCCGAGGCGATCCGGGCCGCGCTCAGCCATGAGATGGAGGCCGACGAGCGGGTGTTCGTGCTCGGCGAGGACATCGGGATCTACGGCGGCGCCTTCGGCGTGACCACCGGGATGCTGGAGCGGTTCGGGGCCGAGCGGATCCGCGACACCCCGATCGCCGAGGAGGCGATCGTCGGGGCCGCCGTCGGGGCCGCCATGTGCGGCATGCGGCCGGTGGCCGAGATGCAGTTCTCCGACTTCACCGCCCACGCCATGGACCAGCTGGTCAACCAGGCGGCCAAGGTCTACTTCATGCTCGGCGGGGCCACCAGCGTGCCCCTGGTGCTGCGGCTGCCGTTCGGGTCGGGGACGGGCGCGGCCGCCCAGCACTCCCAGAGCCAGGAGGCCTGGTACGCCCACACCCCGGGGCTCAAGGTGGTGATGCCGTCCAACCCGGCCGACGCCAAGGGCCTGCTGCTGGCGGCCATCCGCGACCCCAACCCGGTCGTGTTCATGGAGCACAAGCTGCTCTACCGCAGCGCCTCGGGCCCGGTCCCGGCCGGCGCCGACCCGATCCAGCTGGGGGTGGCGGCCGTGCCCCGCGAGGGCCGCGACCTGACCATCGTGGCCACCGGGATCATGGTCTCGCGGGCCCTGACCGCCGCCGAGGAGCTGGCCGAGAGCCGGATCGAGGCCACCGTGGTCGACCCCCGCACCCTCAAGCCGCTGGACGAGGCGACCATCCTGGAGCGGGTGCGGGCCACCGGCCGGGCCCTGCTGGTCCAGGAGGCCCCGCGCACGGCCGGGTTCACGGCCGAGATCTCGGCCCGCATCGCCGAGTCGGACACCCTCTACCACCTGCTGGCCCCGGTCCGGCGGCTCAGCGGGCTGGACGCCCCCATCCCCTACAACCCCGACCTCGAGAAGGCCTCGGTGCCCCAGGTGCCGGACATCGTCCAGGCGGCCCGGGCGCTGATGGAGGACGGCTGATGCCCGAGATCGACGTCCCCATGCCCAAGCTCTCCATGACCATGGAGGAGGGGGAGCTGATCGCCTGGGTCAAGCACGAGGGCGACCAGGTCCGGGCGGGCGAGGTCATCTGCGAGGTCAACTCGGACAAGGTCGAGATGGAGGTGGAGTCGCCGGCCGACGGCACCCTGGTCCGGCTGGCCGCGGCCGAGGGCGAGGTCGTTCCCGTCGGCGCCCCCATCGCCACCCTGGAGACCGAGGCCGAGGACCTGCTCGGCGGCATCCTCGGGCCCACGGCCGGCGACGCGGCGGCACAGGAGGCCGAGGCCCGACCCGACGGCGGGGAGACGGCCGCCCCGCCCCCGGCCGGCCAGGCCCCGCCCGCCGACGCCGCCGACAAGGCCCCGGCCCCGCCCGCGACCACCGAGGAGCCGCCGGCGGCGGCCGCCGGGCCGACCCCGGTGGTGCCGGCGGCCCGGCGGCGGGCCGCCGAGCTCGGGGTCGACCTGTCCGCCGTCGCCGGGTCGGGACCCAACGGCCTGGTCCGGGTGGCCGACGTCGAGGCGGCTGTGGACAACCGCGAACGGGTTCCTTCGGGATCGACTAGGCTCCCCCTCCGGGGGGCTGAGCCCGGGGCCGCGGCGGTGCAGGCTGCCCCGACGGCGGACGTGGAAGAGGTGCCGCTGACCCCGATGCGCCGGGTGGTGGCCCGCCGGCTGACCGAGAGCATGCAGTCGGCGCCCCACTTCTACCTGACCGTCCGGGTCGACGTCACCCGCCTGCTGGAGCTCCGGGCCGAGCTGAACCGCCAGCTCGCCGCCGGCGGCCAGGACCTCAAGGTCAGCGTCAACGACATGATCGTCAAGGCGTGCGCCGGGCTGCTGGCGGCCAACCGGGAGCTGAACGTGTCCTTCGGCGGCGACAAGCTGGTGGTGCACCAGCGGGTCCACGTCGGGGTGGCGGTGGCGGTGGACGGCGGCCTGCTGGTGCCGGTGGTCCGCGACGCCGACCAGAAGAGCCTCACCCAGGTGGCCAGGGAGGCCGGGGAGCTGGTCGGGCGGGCCCGGGCGGGCCGGCTGGGCGGCGACGACATGGGCGGTGGGACCTTCACGGTGTCGAACCTGGGGATGCTGGGCGTCGAGCAGTTCACGGCCGTGATCAACCCTCCCGAGGCGGCCATCCTGGCCGTCGGCGCGGCCGGTCCGGAGCCGGTGGTCACCGCCGACGGGGAGGTCGAGGTCCGGCAGGTGCTGCGCCTGACCCTGTCGATCGACCACCGGGCGGTCGACGGGGCCACCGGGGCCCGGTTCCTGGCCCAGCTCAAGGATGTGCTCGAACAGCCCCTGCGGATCGTGGCCTGACCGGCCCCGATGCCCCGGCCATCCGCTCCTCGCGCCCCTGACCGGCTGTACGCGGCCTACCTGTTCGACCTCGACGGCACCATCTACCTGGGCGACGAGCTGCTGCCGGGGGCCGGGCGGCTGATCCGGGCCCTGCGGGAGCGGGGCCTGCCGGTGCGGTTCCTGTCCAACAACCCGACCAGCGACCCCGAGCAGTACGCGGCCAAGCTGACCCGCCTCGGCCTGCCCACCCCGGCCGGCGAGATCGTCAACACCGTGGTCACCATGACCCGCTGGCTGCTGGAGCACGCCCCCGGGGCGGTCGTCTACCCGATCGCCGAGGCCCCCCTGCACCGGGCCTTTGAGCGGGCCGGCATCCGCACCTCCAGCGACCCGGCAGAGATCGACGTGGTGGTGGCCAGCTACGACCGCGGCTTCACCTACGAGAAGCTCCAGATCGCCTTCGACGCCATCTGGTTCCACCGCCGGGCCCGGCTGGTCGCCACCAACCCGGACCGCTACTGCCCCCTCCCGGGCGGCCGCGCCGAGCCCGACTGCGCCGCCATCGTCGCCGCCATCGAGGCCTGCACCGGCGTGGTCTGCGAGACGACCACCGGCAAGCCCGACCCGGCCATGCTCGAGGCCGCCCTGGCCGGGCTGGGGGTGGCGGCGGCCGACTGCGTGATGGTCGGGGACCGGCTGACCACCGACATCCGCATGGCCCTTGACGCCGGCGTCACCGCCGCCCTGGTCCTGACCGGCGACACCCGGGCCGGGGACCTGGCCGGCCTGGCCCCCGGCGACGCCCCCGACCTGGTCCTCGACCGCATCGACCAGCTGCTGCCCGGGGGCCCGCCCGCCGGCCGCCCCGGCGCCCGGCCCGGGCTGCGGCTCGACCCGGCCGACATGGACGCCGTCCGGGACGCACTGGACGGGGACGCGCCCGCCCTTGACGGCCTCCGGATCGTCGAGGCCGGCCCGGACGCCCTCGACGCCCTCCCGGCCATCCTGGAGCGTCTGGGATCCGCCGGGTCGGGCGTGCTCGTGACCCAGGACCGCCGGCCGTTCACCCGCGACGGGGCCAGGCTCAAGCCGCTCGTCGCCGAGCGCCTGCGGGCGGCCGGGCACACCGTCGAGGTGCTGGAGCTGGGCGACGGCCACGGCCACATGGAGTCCGACTTCGCCGAGGTCGACCAGGTCCGCGGGCACCTCGGCGGGGGCCGGGCGGTGGTCGCGCTCGGCTCGGGCAAGCTGTGCGACGTGACCAAGCACGCCTGCCACCTGCACACCGAGGAGCACGGCGAGCACCTCCCGCTGGTGGTGGTGCAGACGGCCAACTCGGTGATCGCCTTCGGGTCGGGCATGGCCACCATCACCAAGGACGGGGTCAAGCGGACCTGGCCGTCGCGGCTGCCCGACGCCCTGGTCCTGGACGGGCGGGTCCTGCGGGACGCGCCGGCCGACTCCACCCTCGGCGGGATCGGGGACCTGGCCGTGATCGCCGTCTCCTTCGGCGACTGGCGCCTCGGCGCCGAGCTCGGCCTGTCGTCCTACACCCCGGCGTCCTTCGACGTCCTGGCCGACGTCCGCGACCAGTTCTTCACCACCGGGCGGGCGGCGTTCGCCGACCGAGGCCTGGAGGGCGCCGAGACCCTGGCCAAGCTGGCCGCCCTCGGCGGCTTCGCCATGACTCTGGCCGGCCAGAGCTCGCCCATGTCGGGCTATGAGCACGTGGTCAGCCACATGCTCGACATGCGGGCCCGGCCCAGCGGCCGCCAGGTGGCCAGCCACGGCTGCCAGTGCGGGGTGAGCACGATCGTCTGCGCGGTCGCCTGGCGCCGGCTGCTGGAGGGCCTGGAGCCGGGGCGGGTCGACCTGGACGCCTGCTACCCCGACGCCGGAGAGGTCGAGCGGCGGGTACGGGCGACCTTCGACCCGCTCGACCCATCTGGCGCCATGGCCGAGGAATGCTGGAGCAGCTACCGGGGCAAGCTGACCGCCTGGCGGGACGCCCGCCCACGCTTCGAGGCGCTCCTCGGCGACTGGGAGGTCCAGCGGGCGCGGCTGGCCGAGCTGGTCCAGCCGCCCGAGGCGGTCGTCCAGAGCCTGGCCACGGCCGGCCACCCGCTGCGCTACGAGGACCTCGGCGTCCCCGAGGACCAGGCCAGGTGGGCGTTCCAGCACGGCCACCTGATGCGGGGCCGCTTCAGCTCGGCCGACCTGCTCAACTACCTCGGCTGGCTGGACGACGCCTTCGTCGGCGAGGTCTTCGCCGACCACCGCCGGCTGGTCACCGGCGCCTAGAGCACCTCGTGGCCCGGGCGGGGCTCGGCCGGGACGGTGCCGAGGCGGCCCGCCTGGAAGTCCTCGAAGGCCTGGATGAGCTCGGCGCGGGTGTTCATCACGAACGGCCCGTAGGCGGCCACGGGCTCGCGGATGGGCTGGCCGCCCAGGATGAGCACGTCGAGCTGCTGGTGGCGGCTCTCCTGGCCGGTGGTGGCCTCGACCGTGAGCACGTCGCCGGGGCCGTAGACGGCCAGCTGGCCCATGCGGACCGGCTGCCGGCGGGGGCCGACCGCGCCCGACCCGGCCAGCACGTAGACCAGGGCGTTGAAGTCGGGCCGCCAGGGCAGCCGCAGCTGGGCCCCGGGGGCCAGGGTGGCGTGCAGCAGCGAGATCGGGGTGTGGGTGACGCCGGGGCCCTGGTGGCCGGCGACCTCGCCGGCGATCACCCGCAGCAGGGCGCCGCCGTCCGGCGAGCTCAGCAGCTTCACCGCGCCCCCGCGGATGTCCTGGTAGCGGGGCGGGGTCATCTTGAGCCGGGCGGGCAGGTTGACCCAGAGCTGGAAGCCGTGGAACAGCCCGCCGCGCATCACCACCTCCTCGGGCGGGGCCTCGATGTGGAGGATCCCGCCGCCGGCGGTCATCCACTGGGTGTCGCCGTCGGTGATCAGGCCGCCGCCGCCGTTGGAGTCCTGGTGCCGGAAGACCCCGTCGATCATGTAGGTGACCGTCTCGAACCCGCGGTGGGGGTGCCAGGGCGTGCCCTTGGGCTCGCCCGGGGCGTAGTCGATCTCGCCCATCTGGTCCATGTGCACGAACGGGTCCAGGGCGGCCAGGTCGACCCCGGCGAACGCCCGCCGCACGGGGAAGCCCTCACCCTCGAAGCCGGACGGGGCCGTGGTGACCGAGACCACGGGGCGGTCGACAGCGGTCGGGTCGGGGTCGGGGACCCGCGGCAGGGCCACGGTGTCGGCGCTGATGGCTGGCATGACCGCTCCTTGTCGTTCAACTACGGGGATCCTTCCCCGAGTGCAAGGATACTTGCCGATGCAACATTCCCTGGGGGAGCGCCCCGTCAGCCCTTGACCCGTTCACCGTCGACCCACACGCCCCGCACGTCGTGGGGTGTCGCGAGCGCAAACGCCTTCGCGAGTGCGTCGGAGGGCCCGTCCGCGTGCCGCAGGCCGATCGCCAGCGGGGTGCCGGGCGGCGGGTCCAGCCACACGGCATCGAAGCGCTTGCCAACAGCGAGGTCGCCGACCTGATCACGCAACCCGAGCGCATCGGCACCGGCCGCCGTGGCCAGGTGGAGGAGGTGGGCCGATGTCATGGGCACGCCCTCGGGGCCGCGCAACCGCTGCAGGAAGTATGCCTGCAGGCCCTCCTTGAACAGCGAGAACCCGGTGCCGGCGCCGACATCGGAGCCGAGCGCCACCCGGACACCGGATGACAGGTGGCGGTCGAGCGGGAACAGCCCGCTCCCGAGCGCGGCGTTGCTCGTCGGGCAGTGGGCGACGGACGCGCCGGTGGCGGCCAGGAGCTTCAGCTCGGTGTCCGTCGGGTGCACGTTGTGCGCGAAGACGCTGTGGGGGTCGACCAGACCGTGGCGGTCATAACTGTCGAGGTAGCCACAGCCGAACAGCTCCCGCACCTTAGTGATCTCCGCCGGGTTCTCGTTGATGTGCGAGGTGAACCAGGAGCCCTCGATGTCGTTCTTCGCGGCCGAGCATGCTTCGAGCAGCTCGTCGGTACAGGACAACGAGAACCGCGGCGTGACCGCATACCGGGTGCGGCCCTCCTGGTGCCATCGCCCCGCCAGCTCCAGCGCCTCGTCGTAGGCGCGTTGCGCGGTCGTATGCAGCTCCGGTCGCAGCATGCGGTCGCCGACGACGAGGCCACAGGTGATCCGAAGGCCGAGCTCGGTGGCCTTCTGGAAGAGAAGGTCGACCGCGGGCGCGAAGTGCGACCCGAAGACCAGCGCGGTCGTCGTGCCCGAGTCGATCAGCGCCGCGGTGAACTCGTCCGCGATCTCCCGGGCGTACGCAATGTCGGCCAGCCTCGCCTCCTCCGGGAGGGCGTATCGATCGAGCCACTCCAGCAGCGGCATTCCCAGCGCGCCGATGGCCCGCACCTGCGGGTGGTGCACGTGGGTGTCGACGAACCCGGGCAGCAACAGGCCGGAGCGTAGGTCGACGACTGTCTCGCCGGGATGTTCCCGTCGAACGTCCGCGTAGGACCCGCGTTCGACGATCATGCCGTCGTCGACGAGCACTCCCGCGTCGGCGTCGGCCCGCAGCTCCCCGCCGCGGAACGGATCGTCGGGAGTGTCCATCACCTGGGCGCGGTACAGCGTCATGTGATCAGCTCCGCGCGGCGGACCGCTCGCGCTCGAAGGTCAGCAGCAGGTCGGCCGCGACGCTCACGGCGATCGTCGCCGGCTCCTTGCCGGTGATCTCGGCCAGCCCGATGGGTGTGCGGATCCGGTCGATCGACGACCTGTCGTGGCCGCTCTCGGCCAGCATCCGCTGGAACCGGGCCCATTTCCCCGCGGAGCCGATCAGTCCGATCGAGCCGAGGACGCCGCCGCGGAGGACGGCGTCGCACAGCGCCGCGTCCTCGGCGTGGTCGTGGGTCATGATCAGCGCGTGGGTGCCCGGCGGGAGCTCACCCAGGACGATCTCCGGGAGCAGCGGGACCCGGTGGACGTGGACGTTCGCCACCGCGTCCGACAGTGGCGCCAATCGCTCGTCGGTCAGCTGCTCGGGGCGGCTGTCGACCAGGTGCAACTCGATGTCGTGCCGGGCGAGGATGCGCGCCAGCTCGAACCCGACGTGGCCAACGCCGAAGATCGCCACGGCGGGCACGACGGGCAGCGGCTCGAGCAGCACCGTGACCGTTCCTCCGCAACACTGAACGCCGTGCTCGTACGGCGCCTTGTCCGACAGCGACGTCTCGAACAGGGAGGGTTTCCCGTCGGGGTCGGCGAGCAGCTCCCGGGCCCGGTCGATCGCCACCATCTCGACGTTGCCGCCGCCGATCGACCCCCATGTCTCCCGGGCGCCGACCACGAGCTTGGCGCCGGCGTCGCGCGGGGCGTGCCCGCGAACCGAGGCGACCGTCACCAGCACGCCCGGCTCGCGCCGCGAGCGAAGGCGGGCGACCGCGTTGAACCAGGTCGTCTCAGGCATGGGTGACGGCGTGTTGGGCCCGTTCGGACTCGGGTTGGCGGCCGTGAGGGTCGGGTGGCTGGGGCGGGACGACGTTCGCGTCGGCGACATGGCCGTGCGAGGTGTGCTCACGCGCCTGCTCGACGGCCCAGTAGACGGCCTCCGGGGTCGAGGGGCAGTCGAGATCGACGCTCGTGCCCGCCGGCCCGAAGGCGGCCGCGGCCTGCCGCAGCGCCTCGCGCACGGAGAAGGCCAGCATCAGCGGGGGTTCCCCGACGGCCTTGGACCCGTAGACCGCGCCCTCCTCGGTCGCGTTCCTGAACAGCGTCACGTTGAAGACCTCGGGCATCTCCGAGAAGCTCGGCAGCTTGTAGGTGCTCGCCGCCTGGGTCAGGAACTGGCCGCGCCGGGGCCCGTCTCCGGTGTCCCAGCGGAGATCCTCGAGGGTGAGCCAGCCGGCCCCCTGCACGAACGCGCCCTCGATCTGGCCGAGGTCCACGAGCGGGGAGAGGCTGTCACCGACGTCGTGGACGATGTCGACGCGCCGTGTGCGGTAGGCACCGGTGAAGCCGTCGATCTCGACCTCGGTGGCGGCGACGCCGTAGGCGAAGTACTTGAACGGTGAACCCCGCATCACCGACGAATCCCAGTGGAGCCCTTCGGTCCGGTAGAACCCCGCCGCCCACAGCGGGACCCGCTGGAAGTAGGCCGTGCGGACGAGCTCCTCCCAGCCGACCTGCTCCTCGGAGGTCCCCAGGCCGCGTGCGACACCGTCCTCGATCCGGATGTCCGACCCGTTCATGCCCAGCATCGAGCCGGCCACGCGCTGCAGCCGCTCCCTGATCTGCTCGCACGCGTTCTTGACGGCGCCGCCGTTGAGGTCGGCGCCGGAGCTGGCCGCGGTCGCCGAGGTGTTCGGGACCTTGTCGGTGCGCGTGGGAGCCAGCCGGACGTGGTGCAGCGGGATGCCGAGCGTGGTCGCGGCGACCTGGATCATCTTGGTGTGCAGGCCCTGGCCCATCTCGGTGCCGCCGTGGTTGATCAGCACCGAGCCGTCCTTGTAGAGGTGCACGAGCGCACCGGCCTGGTTGAACGCCGTGAGGTTGAAGGAGATGCCGAACTTGACCGGCGTCAGCGCCAGGCCGCGCTTTGTGTCCGGGTGGGCGGCGTTGAAGGCCTCGATCTCGCGCTGGCGGTCCACGATGTCGCCGCCGGTGATGACCTCGTTCCAGATCGTCGAGATGCGCTCGGGGTGGCGAACCGGCTGCCCGTACGGCGTCGTCTGGCCGGCCTGGTAGAAGTTGCGCTCGCGCAGGTCCATCGGGTCGAGGCCGAGGAGCGGCGCACAGCGGCCGAGGATGTCCTCGATGACCAGCATGCCCTGGGGGCCGCCGAAGCCGCGGAACGCGGTGTTCGACGCCTTGTGCGTCTTGGCGATGCGGCCGTTCACCCGGATGTTGGGGATCCAGTACGCGTTGTCGATGTGGCACAGCGCGCGCGACAGGACCGGCTCCGAGAGGTCGAGGCTCCAGCCGCCGTCGGCGGTCAAGGTCGCGTCCAGGGCGACGATGCGCCCGCCCTCGTCGAACCCGACCCGCCAGTCGGCGTGGAACCCGTGGCGCTTGCCCGACATGGTCAGGTCCTGCGTGCGGTTCAGCCGGACCCGGACCGGGCGCCCGGTGAGCACCGCGCCCAGGGCGGCGATCGCCGCAAACCCGTGCGGCTGCATCTCCTTGCCGCCGAAGCCGCCGCCCATGCGAAGGCATTGCACCGTGATGTCGTGGTTGTGCCTGCCCAGCACGTGCGCCACGATCTCCTGGGTCTCGGACGGGTGCTGGGTGCTGCTCTGGACGAAGACCTGCTCGCTCTCGTCGACGTGGGCCAGTGCGCAATGGGTCTCGAGGTAGAAGTGCTCCTGGCCGGAGAACTCGAGCTGGCCGCTGAAGACGTGGACGGCGGCGGCGAAGCCGGCCTCGATGTCGCCCCGCCTCAGCTGTGGGGTCGCGCCCTGGAACGACTCGGCCTCGATCGCCTCGGTCACCTTCACGTACGAGGGGGATGGCTCGATGTCGACCTCGACCGCCACCGCGCCCAGACGGGCGGCCTCGGGCGTCTCGCCCAGCACCCAGCACACGGCGTGGCCGTAGAACATGACCTCGCTGGGGAACAGCGGCTCGTCGTGCTTGACCCCGGCGTCGTTGACCCCGGGAACGTCGGCCGCGGTGAGCACGCGGACGACGCCGGGCACGGCGAGCGCCGGGTCGGTGCGCAGTGCGGTGATCCGGCCGTGGGCGCACGGGACCTGGACCGGCCAGGCGTGCAGCACGTCCTTGGTGCGTGCCACCAGGTCGTCGGTGTACAGCGCCTTGCCGGTCACGTGCAGGGCCGCGCTCTCGTGCGGGATCGCGAGTCCGACGGACGGGCGCTCGGGCCGTTCCGACAGGGCGCTCATGCCGACACCTCCTCCGGGCTCTCGGCGTACAGCTTGCGCAGGCTCTGGCCGAGCATGGCGGCCCGGTAGGCCGCGCTCGACCGGTGGTCGTCGATCGGGGTGCCCTCGGCGCGCAGGACGTCAGCGGCGGCCTGCGCCGTGTCGCGCGTCCACGGCCGTCCTTCGAGCGCCGCCTCGGTGGCAAGCGCGCGGATCGGCATCGCCGCGACCCCGCCGAGCCCGACGCGGGCCTTCGTGACGACGCCGTCCTCAACCTCAAGGGCGAACCCCATGGCCACGCTGGAGATGTCGTCAAAGCGCCGCTTGGCGATCTTGTGGAACGCCGCCAGCCGGGCCAGCGGCAGTGGGATGCGCACCGCCTTGATCAGCTCGTCGGCGCGGCGCACGCTCTGCCGGTAGCCGGTGAAGTAGTCGGACAGGTCGACCTCCCGCTCGCCGTCGACACCGGCCAGCACCAGGCTCGCCTCGAGGGCGAGCAGCGCCGGCGGCGAGTCGCCGATGGGCGAGCCGGTGCCGAGGTTGCCGCCGAGCGTGGCGCCGTTGCGGATCAGCCGCGAGGCGAACTGCGGGAGCATCTGGGCCATCAACGGCACCTGGCCGTCGAGCCGGCGCTCGATCTCGGTCAGGGTCAGGGCCGCGCCGATCTCGATCCGGTCGCCGTCCACGACCAGGCCGCGAAGCTCGGGAAGGCGGTCGATCGCGATGACCGACGCCGCCCTGGCGCCCCGGAGATTGACCTCGACGCCCCAGTCGGTGCAACCGGCGATGAGGGTGGCGCCCGGGTCGTCGCGCAGCAGTCGGAGCGCGTCGGCGAGGGTCTCGGGCCGGGCGAACGAGCGGCCTTCGTGGCGCAGCCGGGTCGCGACGGGCTCGGTGGGCGGCTCGCTCAGCCGCGCCGCGAACGCGTCGTCGGGAGGGGGGGCGCCGAGGGCGTAGGCCGCGTCCCGGATCGGGCGGTAGCCCGTGCAGCGGCACAGGTTCCCGCTCAGCGCGTGGAGGTCGAAGCCGTTGGGGCCGTGCTCATGGTCGGGCCCCCCGTCGCTCCCGTTGGAGGGGCGGCGATCCGGCCGGTAGTACTCGGCGGCCATGCTGCAGATGAACCCCGGCGTGCAGTAGCCGCACTGCGAGCCCCCGCGAACCGCCATCTCCTGTTGCACGGGGTGCAGCGCGTCCGGCTCACCCAGCCCTTCGGCGGTGACGATCTCCTGGCCGTCGAGCGAGGCGATCGGCACCAGGCAGGCGTTGATGGCGACCCACTCCGTCGACGTGCTGAGGCCGGGACGCGCGATCAGGACCGAGCAGGCCCCGCACTCTCCCTCGGCGCAGCCCTCCTTGGACCCGGTGAGGCCTCACCCGCGGAGAAAGTCCAGCGCCGTGGTGTGGAGCGGCACATCGGTGATCGACGCGCTCTGCCCGTTGATCGTGACCTTGCCGGCGACCATCTCACATGCTCCTGTTCGCCCGGAGAAGACGGGTGGGCTGTCCCGGCCGAGCACTCACCGGGGTTGGAATGACTGTAACAAGCGCCGTCCGCCGCTGTGAAGCATCTTTGGAAAGTTACTTCCGTATCGTAGAAATTGGCCGGGACCTGGCCGGTTAGCGGCACGTGAGGGGGGGCTGCGAGCCTCGAGAGGTATGGGAAGGGGCCCGATCCGGTACCCTCCTCGGCATCTCGCGGCAGCCAGGCGGTCCATGACCGATGCCCGTGAGCACGCGACCGCCGAGTGGGTGCTGGCGGCGGTCGCCATCGTGCTCACGGCCGCGGTGGTGATCGGGTCGATGTTCCAGCACCCCCGGTCGCGGGAGCCGGACAAGCCCGGCGGCCCGCCGGCGGCCGCGCCCACGACCGCCCCCGCCCCGCCCTCGACG
>JASLIH010000206.1 GCA_030152105.1 Actinomycetes bacterium | reverse complement strand
GTCCGGGGGGTCCGTCGAGGTGGTGTTCGACGTGGTCGGGGCCGGGACCAGGGCCCTGGCCGGGCTGCGGCCCCACGACGTGGTCGACGCGCTCGGCCCGCTGGGCCGGGCCTTCGACCCACCGGAGACGCCGGCGGGCTGCCTGCTGGTCGGCGGCGGCTACGGCACCGCCCCACTGTTCTTCCTGGCCACCGAGCTGCGGGCGCGCCGCTGCCGGGTCGACTTCGTGATCGGGGCGGCCACCGCCGGCCGCCTGCTGCACGCCATGGAGGCCGAGCGGCTCGGCCACAGCCTGACCGTGACCACCGACGACGGGTCGGCCGGCCGGCGGGGGCTGGTCACCGACCCCCTGCCCGAGCTGCTGGCCGGCGTCGGGGCCGAGCGGGTCTACGCCTGTGGGCCCATGCCCATGCTGGCCGCCGTGAGCCGGGTGGCCGCCGCCGCCGGCGTGGCCTGCCAGGTCGCGGTCGAGGAGCAGATGGCCTGCGGCACCGGCATCTGCTTCTCCTGCGTGCTGCCCGTCGGGCCGGGAACGCCGACCCGGATGGCCAGGTCGTGCCTGGAGGGGCCGGTGTTCGACGGCGCGGCCATCGCCTGGGCCGACCTGGGCTACCCCGAGCTGGAGCCGGCCGGATGACGGTCGATCTGTCGGCCGACCTGTGCGGGGTCCGGCTCAGGACGCCGGTGCTGGCCGCCTCCGGGTGCTTCGGGTTCGGACGGGAGATGGCCGGCTGGGTCGACCTGGCCGCCCTCGGCGGGATCGTCACCAAGTCGGTCAGCCTGGAGCCCCGCCGCGGCCGCCCGACCCCGAGGGTGGCCGAGACCCCCTCGGGGATGCTCAACGCCATCGGCCTCCAGAACCCGGGGGTGGAGGCGTTCCGCGCCGGGGACCTGCGCTTCCTGGCCGACGCCGGCGCCACCGTTGTGGCCAGCCTGGTCGGCCGTACCCCGGGCGAGTTCGGGCAGCTGGCCGACCGGCTGGACGGCGAGCCTGGGGTGGCCCTGGTCGAGCTCAACCTGTCGTGTCCCAACGTCGAGCACCGCGGCGAAGTGTTCGCCACCGACCCGGCGGCCGCGGCCGAGGTCGTCCGGGCTGTCAAGCGGGCCACCTCGACCCCGGTGCTGGCCAAGCTCACCGCCGACGTCACCGACCTGGTCGCCGTTGCCCGGGCGGTGGTGGACGCCGGGGCCGACGGGCTGACCCTGATCAACACCCTGCTCGGCATGGCCGTGGATGTCGGCCGGCGGCGGCCCCGGCTGGCCGCGGTCACCGGCGGGCTGTCCGGCCCGGCGATCCGGCCGGTGGCCGTCCGCTGCGTCT
Organism: Actinomycetes bacterium; assembly: GCA_030152105.1. Next base: position 17,724 of record JASLIH010000206.1, on the reverse strand, counting down.
GGCAGGTCGCCCAGGCCCTGCCCGGGGTGCCGATCGTCGGCACCGGGGGCGTGGTCACCGGCGAGGACGCGGCCGAGCTCCTGCTGGTCGGGGCGACCGCGGTCGCCGTCGGCACCGGCAGCTTTCTCAACCCTCGAGCGGTGGTCGAGGTCGCCGAGGGCCTCGAGCGCTACCTCGACGCCCAGGGCGCCGGGTCGCCGGCCGAGCTCCCGGCGATGTTCAAGGCCGAGCGCTGACCATGCCCCTGTTCCCGGGCCTTGACCGAGGCCGAGCGCTGACCATGCCCCTGTTCCCGGGCCTTGACCGAGGCCGAGCGCTGCGAATGGCTGTTCCGTCGGTCACAGGTCGCGAGTAGGCTCCGCCGATGGAGTCGCCACTGGTCCTGGCCTTGGACACCGACGACCTGGAGCAGGCGCTGGCCTGGTCGTGGGCCGCCGGGGAGGCGGCTGGGATGGTCAAGGCCGGGCTCGAGCTGTTCGGGGCCGCCGGGCCGGCCGCGGTCGCCGCCCTGGCTGGCGACGGCCGCCGGGTGATGCTCGACCTCAAGCTGCACGACATCCCGGCCACCGTGGCCGGCGGGATGCGGGCCGCCGCCCGGGCCGGGGCCGAGCTGGTCACCGTCCACGCCCTCGGCGGGCCGGCCATGCTGGAGGCCGCTGTCGAGGCCGCCGGCGACCGCTGCCGGGTGGCCGCGGTGACGATCCTGACCAGCGCCGGCCCGGCCGACCTGGCCGCCGTCGGCCTCCCCCCGGCCGGCGAGGCCGTGCCCCGGCTGGCCGGCCTGGCCGTGCGGTCCGGCTGCCCGGCCATCGTCTGCTCGCCCCTTGAGGTGGCCGCCCTGCGCGCCCAGCTCGGACCCTCGGTCGAGCTCATCTGCCCCGGGGTCCGTCCGGCCCGCTCGTCGGCGTCATCTGACGACCAGGCACGGGTGGCGACCCCGGCCGAGGCCGTCGCCGCCGGGGCCAGCCGGATCGTCGTCGGGCGCCCGATCACCAGGTCAGACGACGTGGGCGCGGCTGCCCGGGCGGTGCGCGACGAGGCGCTCGCGGCAGGGCCCAAGGAGGGAGGGGACGAACGCGCGAACCGTCCCAAAGCGATGGACGCTCAAGGTCGATTTGACGGTTTGTGAACACAGGAGGGTTTCTGACCAGCGCCGATAGATTGTGGCCGCCGCCAAGGTATGCATAGAATCCGCCAGTCTTCGATCCAGAACGAGCCTACGAGGAGGCACGAATGCCCCTGCCAACCCTGACGCCCGAGCAGCGCCAGCAGGCGTTGGAGAAGGCGGCCGAGGCGCGCCGCAAGCGGGCAGAGCTCAAGGCTCAGCTCAAGAGCGGCAACATGAGCCTGGCCACCGTCCTTGCCAAAGACTCCGACGAGACGGTGGGCAAGATGAAGGTCTCCAGCGTGCTCGAGAGCATGCCCGGGGTCGGCAAGGTCCGCGCCCGCAAGATCATGGAGAAGCTCGACATCTCCGCCTCCCGCCGGGTCCGGGGCCTGGGCTCCAAGCAGAAGGACGCCCTGCTCGCCGAGTTCGGCGGCAAGAAGTAGCAAGCACCGCGCGTTGACCAATGGTGGGGGCTACCAGCAGTCGGGTCGGCGAGGCAAGCTGATCGTGCTCGCCGGCCCTTCTGGGGTCGGCAAGGGCGCCATCGTCGCCAGGCTGCTGGCCGCTCTACCCGACCTGGAGCTGTCCATCTCGGCCACCACCCGGGGGCCGCGGCCACGTGAGGACGAGGGTCGTCACTACCACTTCGTCGACCACGGCAAGTTCGACGACATGATCGAGGCCGGCGGGTTCCTGGAGTGGGCCGACATCTTCGGCGAGCGCTACGGCACGCCGAGGAAGCCGATCGACCGGGCCCTGGCCGAGGGCCGCGACGTGCTGGTCGAGATCGACGTCCAGGGCGCCCGGCAGGTCAAGGCGGCCGAGCCGCGGGCCTTCATGGTGTTCATCACCCCGCCCAGCCTCCAGGAGCTGGAGCGGCGGCTGCGCACCAGGGGCAGCGAGACCGACCAGCAGATCCGCGGACGGCTGGCCAAGGCCTCCGACGAGCTGGCCGCCGAGCCCGAGTTCGACGTCACGGTGGTCAACGACGACCTGGAGGTGGCCGCCCGCGAGGTGGTCGAGATCGTCGATCGGCTCCGGCGGCGTACCATCAACGGCGGTCACACGCGCGTCAAGGAGCGGAAGCACTGATGATCGAGCCCAAGATCGACGACCTGCTCGCCCGGGTCGACTCCAAATACACCCTGGTCATCCTGGCCGCCAGGCGGGCCAGGCAGATCAACGGCTACTACAGCCAGCTCGGCGAGGGCATCGGCGAGTTCGTCCCGCCGATGGTCGACGCCGGCCCCAACCGCAAGGCCCTCTCGGTCGCCCTCCAGGAGCTGGTCGAGGACAAGCTGAACTGGGAGCGCCCGGCCGAGGTCGCCGAGTCCATCAAGTAGGTGGACGGGGCGGCGGGGGGTCCGGGAGGCTCAGGTAGCGGAGCGGCAGCCCCCCGGTCGAACCTGGTCCTGGCCGGTGCCAGGGTGCTGCTCGGGGTGACCGGCGGGATCGCCGCCTACAAGGCGGCCGAGCTGGCCCGCGAGCTACAGCGCGCCGGGGCCGAGGTGCAGCCCCTGCTCACGGAGTCTGGCGAGCGGATGGTCAGCCGGGCCACCTTCGCCGCCCTCACCGGCCGGCCGGTGCCGGCCTCGGTCTGGGACGATCCGGCCGCCGTCACCCACGTCGACCTGGCCCGCTGGGGCCAGGTCCTGGTGGTCGCCCCGGCGACCGCCCACACCCTGGCCCGGCTGGCCGCGGGCCTGGCCGACGACCTGCTCACCAACGTCGCCCTGGCCTTCGGCGGCCCGGTGGTGGTCGCCCCGGCCATGCACACCGAGATGTGGGAGCACCCGGCCACCCGGGCCAACCTCGCGACCCTCGAGGCTCGCGGGGCCCGGGTCGTGCCCCCGGCATCGGGTCCGCTCACCTCCGGCGACGTCGGCCCCGGCCGCCTGGCCGAGCTGGACGACCTGGTCGCCGGCGTCGCCGCCGCCCTCGCCCCCGAACGAAGCCTGGCCGGGGTGCGGGTACTGGTCAGCCTGGGTGGGACCCGGGAGCCGCTGGACCCCGTCCGGTACCTCGGGAACCGCTCCTCGGGCCGGATGGGCGCGGCGATCGTGGCCGAGGCCGTGGCTCGCGGCGCCGAGGTCACCGCCGTGGCCGCCGCCACCACGGTCGACCCGCCGGCCGGGGCCCGGGTGGTCCGGGTCGAGACCGCCCAGCAGCTCTACGACGCCGTCCTGGCCGACGCCGACGCCCAGGACGTGCTGGTGATGGCGGCCGCGGTGGCCGACTTCCGGCCCAAGCGGGTCGCCGAGGGCAAGCTCAAGAAGGACCAGGGCGTCCCCGAGGTCGTGCTCGAGCCCACCCCCGACACGCTGGCCGAGCTGGGCCGCCGCCGCCGGCCCGGCCAGGTCCTGGTCGGCTTCGCGGCCGAGACCGGCGACCACCTCGCCGGGGCTCGCCGCAAGCTCAAGGCCAAGCACCTCGACCTGGTGGTCCTCAACCACGTCGAGGGCGCCAACTCCGCCTTCGGGGCCGACGACGCGGACGCCTACCTGGTCGACGCCGACACCGTCGAGGAGCTCCCCCGGACCTCCAAGGCGGCCATCGCCGCCCGCCTCCTCGACCGGGTCGAGACCCTCCGCGGCTCCGCCCCCCGCGCCGCCACAACCTGAGCCGACCCTAACTGGAATGAATCGTTCCGTTCCGATATGATCCGGGAACAGAACAGTTCGTTCCCGAAGTTCGTCCCCGAAGGAGGGTGAGATGGTCGACGCCGAGATCCGGCCGTTCCGGGTGGAGGTCCCCGACGAGGCGCTGGACGACCTGCGCGACCGGCTGGGCCGGACCCGGTGGCCGAGCGAGGTGCCAGGGGCCGGCTGGAGCCGGGGGGTGCCGCTCGGCTACCTGAAGGAGCTGGCCGGGTACTGGCGCGACGGCTACGACTGGCGTGCCCAGGAGGCCCGGCTCAACCAGGTGCCCCAGTTCGTCACCGAGGTCGACGGCCAGCCGGTCCACTTCCTGCACGCCCGCTCGCCCGAACCCGGCGCCCTGCCGCTGGTCATCACCCACGGCTACCCCGGGTCGGTGGTGGAGTTCCTGGACGCGATCGGCCCGCTGACCGACCCGCGGGCCCACGGCGGCGACCCGGCCGACGCGTTCCACGTGGTCGCCCCCTCCCTGCCCGGCTTCGGCTTCTCGACGCCGGTCCGGGAGCCGGGATGGGCGATGACCCGGACAGCCAGGGCCTGGGCGGAGCTGATGGCCCGGCTCGGCTACGAGCGCTACGGCGCCCAGGGTGGCGACATCGGCGCCGGGGTCACCGGCATGCTGGCCAGCCTCGACCCCGGCCACGTGGTCGGCGTCCACCTCAACAGCGACCCTCTGGCCGTTGCCGCCGTCGCCCTCCCGCCCGGCGACCAGGCCGACCAGGCGGCCGTGACGGCCGAGCATCGGACCAGCCTGGAGCGGATGCGCCAGTTCCAGGCCGACGGCCTCGGCTACCTCCAGCTGCAGACGACCCGGCCCCAGACGGTCGCCTACGCCCTGACCGACTCGCCGGCCGCCCAGCTGGCCTGGATCGCCGAGAAGTTCAAGGAGTGGACCGACCCGAAGGCCGACCTGCCGGAGGACGCCGTCGACCGCGACCAGCTGCTGACCAACGTCAGCCTCTACTGGTTCACCGGCACCGGCGCATCGGCCGCCCAGTTCCTCTACGAGGCCGCCCACGGCGGTGACTGGCCGGGCCCCTCGGACGTCCCCCAGGGCTGGGCTGTGTTCGCCGCCGGCGACGACCTGGTCCGGCGCCTGGTCGACCCCGACGGCAAGATCGGGCACTGGTCGGAGTTCGGCCGCGGCGGCCACTTCGCCGCCATGGAAGCTCCGGACCTGCTGGTCCAGGACGTCCGCGCGTTTTTCCGGGCACTGCGCTGAGGGGCGGGCCGGGCACCGGGTCAGCGGAGAGGGGTTTGCCTCCGCCCCCGTGCCCGGCTACCCTTCGGCTTTGACTTGCCGCCCATCGCGCGGCGCGAACTTCGTTGGAGGCACACACGTGGCGAACCGGTACCTGTTCACGTCCGAGTCGGTGACCGAAGGGCACCCGGACAAGATCGCGGACCAGATCTCGGACGCCATCCTCGACGAGATCCTGCGCGACGACCCGACCGGCCGCGTGGCCTGCGAGACCCTGATCACCACCGGCCTGGTCCTGGTGGCCGGGGAGATCTCCACCAGGACCTATGTCGACATCCCGAGCGTGGTCCGCCGGACCATCCTCGACATCGGCTACGACCGGGCCAAGTACGGCTTCGACGGGGCCACCTGCGGGGTCACGGTGGCGATCGACGAGCAGTCGCCAGACATCGCCCAGGGCGTCGACCACGCCTTCGAGGAGCGCGCCGGCGACACCGACCCGCTCGACACCCAGGGCGCCGGCGACCAGGGGATGATGGTCGGCTTCGCCTGCAACGAGACCCCGGAGCTGATGCCGGTCCCGATCGCCCTGGCCCACCGGCTGGCGCGCCGCCTGGCCGAGGTCCGCCGCTCCGGGGAGATCCCCTACCTGCGGCCCGACGGCAAGACCCAGGTCACGGTCGAGTACGAGGGCCGCAAGCCGGTGCGGCTGGACACCGTGGTCGTGTCCACCCAGCACGGCCCCGACGTCGACATCGAGACCCTGCTCGCCCCCGACGTCCGCGAGCACGTGATCGAGTCGGTCCTCCCCGAGGACCTCGCCTCCGAGGGGATGCGGGTGTTCGTCAACCCGACCGGCCGCTTCGAGCTGGGCGGCCCCAACGCCGACACCGGCCTGACCGGCCGCAAGATCATCGTCGACACCTACGGCGGCATGGCCCGCCACGGCGGCGGCGCCTTCTCGGGCAAGGACCCGACCAAGGTCGACCGCTCGGCCGCCTACGCGGTCCGCTGGGTGGCCAAGAACGTGGTCGCGGCCGGCCTGGCCGAGCGCTGCGAGGTCCAGGTCGCCTACGCCATCGGCGTCGCCCACCCGGTCAGCGTGTTCGTCGAGACCTTCGGGACCGAGCAGGTCGACCCCGACCGCCTCGGCAAGCTGCTCCCCGAGTTCTTCGACCTGCGCCCGGCCGCGATCGTCCGCGACCTCGACCTGCGCCGGCCTATCTACCGCAAGACCGCCGCCTACGGCCACTTCGGCCGCTCCGAGCCCGAGTTCACCTGGGAGTCGACCTCCCGGGCGGAGGAGCTGGCCAAGGCGGCCCGCGCGCTGTAACCCCCGCCACCGGGGGAGAGGGGAACCCGGCTGGACCTGGACCCGAGCTACGACGCCGTCCAGGTGCTGGTCGACGTCCCCCTGCTCCACCTGGACCGGCCCTTCACCTACCGCGTCCCGCCCGCCCTCGCCGGCCAGGTCCACCTGGGCACCCGGGTCAAGGTCCCCTTCGGCGGCCGTCGTCGCGTCGACGGTTGGGTCGTCGGCCGCACCCCCGACCTCCCCTCCGACGCCCGCGACCTCCTCCGTGTGGTCTCACCCATCCCCTCCTTCGGCCCCCCCGAGCTCACCCTCCTGCGCTGGGTCGCCGACCGCTACGCCGCCGCCGTCATCGACACCCTCCGCCTCGCCATCCCCCCAAGGGTCGCCGCCGTCGAGAAGTCCATAGAGCCAACCCCAGACTCCCGGGGCCCAACCCCCGACCCACCCGGTACCGCGCCCGACCCACCCGGTGCCGCGCTGAGTCAACCCGGAGCCGCGCTGCACCCCGGTGCCACGCCCGACCCACCCGGTGCCGCGCTGCACCCACCCGGTCCGGTGCCGGGTCCCCCGGTGGGGGAGCGTAGCCGACCACGCGGCGGGGAGAATCCGGTTGTCCACAGCCCCCCGGGCTCTTCCGACCCGATGGCCGGGATGGTCGGGGCGGGGGCGGTGTACTGGCGGCCGTTGCCGGGGGAGGACCGGGGGGCGAGGGTGATCGCGCTGATCGAGGCGACCCTGGAGCGGGGGCGGGGGGCGATTGTGGTGACGCCGGAGGTGGCGGCTGGGTCGGCGGTGGGGGACGCGGTTCGGAAGGCGTTTCCGGATGCGGCCGACCTGGCCAGTGATCTGTCGGACCGGCGGCGGTACCGAGCCTGGGCCGAGCTGCGGCAGGGGCGGCGGCGGGTGGTGGTGGGGGGGAGATCCAGCGTGCTGGCGCCGCTACCGGCGCTCGGGTGTGTGATTGTCGACGACGAGGCGAACTTCGCCCACAAGGAGCAGCGCGCCCCCCGCTTCCACACCCGCGAGGTGGCCCTGCGCCGGGCCGCCACCGCCAGGGCGCTGTGTGTGCTCACCGGGACCGTGCCGTCGGCCGAGGCGCTGGCGGCCATGCAGGCCGGACAGTGCCGCCTGGTCGCTCCCGACCGGGCGGTCGAGCGGGCCGCCCGGCCGCTGGTCGAGGTGGTCGATCCCGACGACGAGGGCCCGACCGCGGCCCGCCTCCACCCTCGCGGGCTGGCCGCGATCCGGGGCGCCCTGGCCCGTGACGAGCCGGCGTACGTGCTGGTGCCGCGGCGGGGCGGGGCCGACCCGGCCTCCCCAGGGGCCCGCAGCGCCGGGCAGGTCGCGGCCGAGCTGGCCCGCATCCTGCCCGGAGTGCCGGTATGGCGGCTGGACCGGGAGGTGGTCGACCCGGGCATGGTGCCCCCCTGGGCCGGGCAGCAGCCGGGTGTGGTCGTCGGCACCGTGGCCGGCGTCAAGGACCACCCGCCGCTCACCGGCTGCCGCACGGTGGTCGTGGTCGGGGCCGACACCGCCCTCGGCCAGGCCGAGGTCCGGTCGGCCGAGGAGGCCTACCGGACCTGGAGCCGGGCCGCCGCCTGGTGCGGGCCCCGGAGTGGCGTGGGCCGGCTGGTCCTCCAGACCCGCCACGGCGGCCACCACGCTGTCCAGGCCCTGGTCCGCTGGGACCCTGCGTTCTTCTGGCGCCACGAGCTGCCCCGCCGGGTCGAGCTGGGCTTCCCCCCGGCCAGGCGCCTGGTCCTCATCGAGGGACCGGAGCCGGGCGAGGCCTCGGCGGCCATGGCCGCCCTCGCCGCCGCCCTCGGGCCCAAGGTCGAGCTGCTCGGCCCGGCGGAGATGGGCAGAGGCTGGCGTATCATCGCCAAGGTCGAGGACGCCGAGTCGGCGGCCAGAGCGTTGCGCCCCCTGCTCGTCGAGGCATCCCGAGCCGGCGGCCCGCGCATGTCGGTGGACGTCGAGCCTCTCGAAGTCCTGGCCGTCCCCCGCTAGCGAGTGTCGAGAAGGAGAACCGGCCCCGTGGCAGTGCTCGAGATCCGGCTGTTCGGCGACCCGGTCCTGACCCAGAGGTCGGACCCGGTGACCCGGTTCGACGCCGAGCTGGCCCGCTTCGGCGACGACCTGCTGGAGACCCTCCAGTTCGCCCACGGCGCCGGTCTGGCCGCGCCCCAGGTCGGCGTGCTCAAGCGGATGTTCGCCTACGACATCCCCCCGAATGAGGAGACCGGCGAGCACCCGTTCGGGGTGCTGGTCAACCCGGTCATCACTCGCTGGGAGGGCGAGCAGGACGGCGAGGAGGGCTGCCTGTCCTTCCCCGGTATCTACTACGCCTGCAAGCGGGCCATGGAGGTCACCGTGGCCGCCGTGGACGTCCGCGGCCAGCCGCTGGAGCTGGACGGCGAGGGGCTGCTGGCCCGCTGCATCCAGCACGAGGTCGACCACCTGGACGGGGTGCTGTTCATCGAGCGGCTGTCCCGGGGCGACCGCAAGCGGGCCCTCAAGCAGTGGCGGGAGCGCGAGTTCGACCTCGAGCTCGAGGGGTTCGAGCCGCATCTGCACCGGTCCGACCTGACCATCAAGCCCGACAAGACCTTCTAGCGGGCCGGGCGTGCGGGTCGTCTACCTGGGCACCCCGGCGGCGGCGGTGCCGCCGCTGGAGGCGCTGCTGGCGTCCGCCCACGAGGTGGTGGCCGTGGTCACCCGGCCCGACCGGCCCCGCGACCGGCGCGGCGGGACGCCGTTGCCCTCGCCGGTCAAGCAGGCCGCCCAGGCGGCCGGGCTGCCGGTCCTTGAGCCGCCGGGGGGCCGCGACCCCGAGCTGCCGGGGCGGCTGGCCGAGACGGGCGCCGACATCGGCGTCGCCTGCGCCTTCGGCTACCTGCTGCCCGACCCGGTGCTGGCCGCCCTGCCCAGGGGCATCATCAACCTCCACTTCTCGCTCCTGCCCGCCTACCGGGGCGCGGCGCCGGTGCAGCGGGCCCTGCTGGACGGGGCCGAGGTGACCGGGGTCACCACCTTCGTGATCGACGCCGGCATGGACACCGGCCCGATGCTGCTGGCCGCCGAGGTCCCGGTCGACCCCGGGGAGGACGCCGGCGCCCTGACCATGCGGCTGGCCGAGATCGGGGGCCGGCTGACTGTCGAGACCCTCGACGCCCTCGAGGCCGGACAGGTCGAGCCCCGGCCCCAGCCCGAGGCCGGGGTCAGCCTCGCTCCCAAGGTCACCGGTGAGGAGGCCCGCCTCGACTTCGGCCGGCCCGCCGGGCGCCTGGCCGACGCCGTCCGCGCCTTCGCCCCCGCCCCCGGCGCCTGGACCACCCACCGCGGCCGCCGCCTCAAGATCACCCGGGCCGCCCCCGCCCGAGCAGGCCACGGGCCCGGGGACGGGCTCGACCCGGGCCGCCTCGGCCTCGACCCGGAGGGCCGGCTGCTCGTCGGGACCGGCGACGGGCACCTGGAGCTGCTGGAGGTGCGGCCTGAGGGCCGCCGGGCCATGTCCGGGGCCGAGTTCGCCCGCGGGGCCCGCCTCGGGCCTGACGAACGGCTGGGCCAGTGACCGCCAGGACGCGGGCGGCGGCCAGCGCCCGGGACGTCGCCCTGGCGGCGCTGGAGCGGGTCGACGACGGGGCCTACGCCAACCTGATCCTGCCGGGGCTGCTGCGGCGGTCAGCGCTGAACCTGTCGGAGCGGGCCGCCGCCACCGACCTGGTCTACGGGTCGCTGCGGATGCGGGCGGCGCTCGACTTCGCCCTGGCCCCGCTGTCCCGCCAGCCCCTCGACCGGCTGGAGCCGCTGGTCCTGCGGGGCCTGCGCCTGGGCGCCTACGAGCTGCTGTTCGGGGGCACGGCGGCGCATGCGGCCGTGGCCGAGACCGTCGGGGCGGTGGCCAGGGCCGGCCACCGCGGCCAGGCCGGCTACGTCAACGCCGTGCTCCGCCGCCTGGCCGCCGTCCCGCCCACCTGGCCCGACCCGGACCGCGACCCTACCGGCTGGGCCACCACCCGCGGCTCCCACCCGGCCTGGATCGTCTCCGAGACCCTGGCCCGCCTCGGCCCCCGGGAGATGGTCGCCCTTGTCGAGGCGGACAACACCCGGCCCGAGGTCAGCCTGCGGGTCACCCCCGGACGGACCACCCGCGACCAGCTGCTGGCCGAGCTGGCCGAGGCCGGCGTGCCCGCCCGGCCGAGCCCGCTCAGCCCCGACTGCGTGACCATGGAACGGGGCGACCCGGCCCGCCTGGCCGCCGTCGCCGAGGGCCGGGCGGTGGTCCAGGACGCGGCCTCGGCCCTGGTCGCCCCGGCCGTCGGCGCCGCCCCCGGCGACCTGGTGGCCGACCTGGCCGCCGGGCCGGGGGGCAAGGCCGGGCACCTGGCCGCCCTCGGCGCCCGGGTCCTGGCCGTCGAGGTCAACCCACGCCGAGCACGCCTGATCGCCCAGACGGCGGCCAGGATCGAGGTGGCCGACCGGCTCCACACGGTGGTCGCCGACGGCCGCCGTCCGCCGCTGCGGCCCGGCCGGGCCGACGCCGCCCTGGTCGACGCGCCCTGCACCAACCTGGGCAGCCTTCGCCGCCGCCCCGAGGCGCGCTGGCGCCACGGCCCCGGAGACGTCGCCGGGCTGGTCGAGCTCCAGCTCGCCCTGGCCGAGGCGGCCGCCGACGCCGTCCGGCCCGGCGGAACCGTGCTGTACTCGGTCTGCACCTGGACCGTGGCCGAGACCGACGGCGTGGTCGCCGAGCTGCTCGAGCGCCGCGACGACCTGCGGCTGGAGGAGACCCGCCAGCTGTGGCCGCACCGCGACGGGGCCGACGGCATGTTTCTTGCACGGCTGTTCAAGGTAAGGTGACCGGCAAACGCCGCTCACCTTCTCCCCCAGCCCGCCGATACCATCAGCAACGACAATGGTCCACGTCCTAGGAGCTCCGTGATCCGACGCCTGGCACCGTCGGTGCTCAACGCCGACCTCGCCCAGCTGGCCGATCAGGTCCGGCTGGTCGAAGAGGCCGCCGATTGGATCCACCTCGACGTCATGGACGGACATTTCGTCCCAAACCTCACCCTGGGCCCGCCGGTGGTGGCCGCCCTGCGGCCCCACACCGGCCGTTACCTCGACTGCCACCTGATGGTCGACAACCCCGAGGCGCTGCTGCCGGCGCTGGCCGAGGCCGGGGCCGGCGGGGTGTCCATGCACGTCGAGGCGCTGGAGGACCCGGCACGGGCGCTGGAGGCGGCCGCCGAGCACGGCCTGGACGCCGGCCTGGCCCTCAAGCCGGGCACGCCACTGGAAGAGGTCCTGCCCTACCTGGACAGCCTCGACCTGGTCCTGACCATGACGGTCGAGCCCGGCTTCGGCGGCCAGGCCTTCGACGACCAGGTGCTGCCCAAGATCACCGCGGCCCGCCGGGCCATCGCCGGGGCCGGGCGGCCGGTCGCCCTCCAGGTCGACGGCGGCGTCAACGCCGCCACGCTGCCACGGTGCCTGAAGGCGGGCGCCGACGTGTTCGTGGTCGGCAGCGCCATCTTCGGCGCCGACGACCCGGCCGCCGCCGCCAAGGCGTTCCGGGAACTGATCGACGGGGGGGCAGGCTAAGCGTGGACGAGATGGTCCTGATCGCCGACGACGACCGCGACATCGTGCGGTTCGTCGAGGTCAACCTCCGGCTGGAGGGCTTCGAGGTGATCACGGCCCACGACGGCCAGGACGCGCTCACCAAGGCCCTCGACGTGCAGCCCAACCTGATCCTGCTCGACGTGATGATGCCCCGGATGGACGGCTACGAGGTCTGCACCAAGCTGCGGGCCGACGGCCGCAGCGCCCACATCCCGGTGATCATGCTGACCGCCAAGTCGCTCTCGGCCGACAAGGTGCTCGGCCTGACCGCCGGGGCCGACGACTACATCATCAAGCCGTTCGACCCCATGGAGCTGGTGGCCCGGGTCAAGACGACCCTGCGCCGGGCCAGCGAGATGCGCTCGCTGTCGCCGCTGACCGGGCTGCCCGGCAACCTCCGGATCGAGCAGGAGATCGCCCAGCGCATGGAGCGCGGCAAGGCGGTCGCGGTCGCCTACGCCGACCTGGACAACTTCAAGTCCTACAACGACCGCTACGGGTTCCTCCGCGGCGACGAGGTCATCTCGCTGTTCGCCCAGGTGCTGCGGCGGGCCGCCCAGGACGCGGCCGGCCCCGACGGGTTCGTGGGCCACATCGGCGGCGACGACTTCGTGGCCCTGGTCTCCCCGGAGGCGGCCGAGGCCTTCGCCAGCCGGGTGATCTCCAGCTTCGACGACCGCGTCCCCACCCTGTACGACCCCGAGGACGCCGGCGCCGGCTCGATCGACCTGGAGGACCGCCAGGGCCAGCTCCGCCGCTTCCCGATCGTCTCGGTCTCCCTCGGGATCGCCTCCAGCGCCCAGCGGGTCTTCGCCAACCACCGCGAGCTCGTCGCCACCGCCACCGAGCTCAAGCACGTGGCCAAGCGCCAGCAGGGCTCCAGCTACGCCATGGACCGCCGCAGCGACGGCTTCTAGCGCCCTTCTAGCCCCCGCACGCTGGGTGTACGCTGCTGGTGACGTAGCACGCGCGTCTCCGGGGCGGGGTGGAAGTCCCCACCGGCGGTGAGAGCCCGCGACCCCCGGCCGCAACCGGCCGGGGTGGACCCTGTGGAACTCAGGGGCCGACGGTGACAGTCCGGATGGAAGGAGGCGGCGGCCGCGCTCTGGGCTGCCATGCCCGGCGCGACCTCCACCACGCCCTGGGCAGGAGGGCAGTGGTGGCAACCGAGCGGGAACCCGGCGGGGCCTGGATGGAGCGTGCCCTGGCATTGGCCGAAGGCGGGCGCGGCCGGGTCAGCCCGAACCCGATGGTGGGCGCCGTGCTGGTCCGCGACGGCCGGGTCGTCGGGGAGGGCTTCCACCGGGCCGCCGGGCGGGCCCACGCCGAGGCGGAGGCGCTGGCCGCGGCCGGAGCGGCGGCGGCCGGGTCGACCTGCTATGTGACCCTGGAGCCGTGCGCCCATCACGGGCGCACCCCCCCCTGCGCCGACGCCCTGGTCGCGGCCGGGGTGGCCAGGGTGGTGGCGGCCGTCCAGGACCCCGACCCGCGGGTCGACGGGGCCGGGCTGGCCCGGCTGCGGGCGGCCGGGGTGGCGGTCGAGCTGGGCGTGGGCGCGGAGGCGGCGGCCACCCAGAACGCCGCCTACCTGACCCACCGCCGCCTCGGGCGGCCCCGGGTCACCCTCAAGGCCGCGGCCAGCCTGGACGGCAAGGTGGCGGCCCCCGACGGCAGCTCCCAGTGGATCACCGGGCCGGCCGCCCGGGCCGACGCCCACCGGCTGCGGGCCGAGGCCGACGCGGTGATGGTGGGCGCCGGCACGGCCCTGGCCGACGACCCCCGGCTCACCGTGCGCCTGCCCGGCTGGGCCGGCCGCCAGCCCCTGCGGGTGCTGGTCGACGCCGCCGGCCGGGTCGGGCCCGGCGGCCACCTGTTCGACACCGAGGCCGAGACCCTGGTCGCCACCACCCCGGCCGCCCCGGCCACCGCCGTCGACGCCTGGAAGGCCGCCGGGGCCGAGGTCGCCGTCTGCGGGATGGTCGCGGTTCGGGGGGGTGGTCATGGGGTCGATCTCGAGGATCTGGCGCGGGTGCTGGGGGAGCGGGGGGTGCTGGAGCTGCTGGTCGAGGGCGGCCCCCGGCTGCAGGCCAGCCTGTGGGCGGCCGGGCTGGCCGACCGGCTGGTCTGGTATCTGGCCCCGCTGGCCATCGGCGGCCAGGCCGCGCCCGGGCTGCTGGGCGGCGACGGCGCCGCGACCCTGGCCGATGCCCGCCGGCTGCGCCTGGCCTCGGCCGACCGCCTCGGCGGCGACCTGCGGATCGTGGCGTTTCCATGCGCCAAGGAGGAAGGCTGATGTTCACCGGGATCGTGGAAGGGACCGGCACCGTGGCCGCGCTGGCCGTGGCCGCCGACGGCGGCGGGGCGCGGCTGGAGATCCAGGCCCCCTGGCTGGCCGGGGACCTGCGGCTGGGCGAGTCGGTGGCGGTCAACGGCTGCTGTGTGACCGTGGCCGCGCCGGCCGCCGCCGGGTTCGCGGCCGACCTGGTCGCCGAGACCCTGCGCCGCACCGCCCTGGGCGGCCTGGCCGCCGGGGCCCGGGTCAACCTGGAACGGCCCATGGCCCTCGGCGGCCGCCTCGGCGGCCACCTGGTCCAGGGCCACGTCGACGGGGTGGCCAGGATCATCGACCGGACCCCGGGAGGTCTGGGCGAGGAGGTCAGGGTCGAGCTGCCGCCCGACCTGGAACGGTACGTGGTCGAGAAGGGGTCGATCGCGGTCGACGGGGTCAGCCTGACCGTGGCCGGGGTCGGGGCCGGCTGGTTCGCGGTCGCCCTGGTGCCGCACACCCTGGAGGTGACCACCCTCGGCGACCGCCGCCCGGGCGACCCGGTGCAGCTGGAGGTGGACGTGGTCGCCAAGTACGTCGAGCGGCTGGTGAGCCCGATGCGGGCGGGCGCGTACGAGACGTCAGTGGACGGGAGGATGCGCCAGTGACCGCCTTCGCCAGCGTCGAGGACGCGGTGGCCGCCCTGGCCGCCGGCGGCATGGTCGTGGTCGTCGACGACGCCGACCGCGAGAACGAGGGCGACCTGATCATGACCGCCGACGCGGCCACCCCCGAGACGGTCGGCTTCTTCGTCCGCCACACCTCCGGGGTGATCTGCACCCCGATGCTCGGGGAGCGGCTCGACGAGCTCGACCTGCCCCTGATGGTGACGACCAACACCGCCCCCTACCGGACCGCCTTCACCGTCTCGGTCGACGCCCGCGCCGGCACCAGCACCGGCATCTCGGCCGCCGACCGGGCCACCACCATCCAGGCCCTGATCGACCCGGCGACCCGGCCGGCCGACCTGGTCCGGCCCGGCCACATCTTCCCGCTGCGCTACCGCGAGGGCGGGGTCCTGAAGCGGGCCGGCCACACCGAGGCCGCCGTCGACCTGGCCCGGCTGGCCGGCCGCGCCCCGGCGGCGGTGCTGTGCGAGATCGTCGACGACAGCGGCGAGATGGCCCGCCTGCCCCAGCTGGAGCGCTTCGCCGCCGCCCACGGCCTCCCCCTCATCTCCATCGCCGACCTCATCCGGTCCCGGCGCCAGCACGAGAAGCTGGTCAAGCGGGTCGCCGAGGCCCGCATCCCGACCCGCTGGGGCGACTTCACCGCCTACGCCTATGAGTCGCTGCTGGACGGCGAGCAGCATCTGGCCATGGTCAAGGGGGCGGTCCAGGGGGAGGGCAACCTGCTCGTGCGGGTCCACTCCGAGTGCCTGACCGGCGACGCCCTTGGGAGCCTGCGCTGCGACTGCGGCCCCCAGCTGGAGGACGCCCTGGCCCGCATCGCCGCCGAGGGCCTCGGGGTGCTGGTCTACCTGCGCGGGCACGAGGGCCGCGGCATCGGCCTCGGCCACAAGCTGCGCGCCTACAGCCTCCAGGAGCAGGGCCGCGACACCGTCGACGCCAACCTCGACCTTGGCCTCCCGGTCGACGGGCGCGAGTACGGGATCGGCTCCCAGATCCTGGTCGACCTGGGGGTGACCACCATGCGCCTGCTCACCAACAACCCGGCCAAGTACGGCGGCCTGGACGGCTTCGGCCTCCAGATCGTCGAGCGGGTGCCGCTCCAGACCCGCCCCAACCCCGAGAACCTCCGCTATCTCAGAACCAAGCGCGAGCGCATGGGGCACCTGCTGGAGCTGCCAGGTGACGACGGGGGGGCCGGGGGCCTGGAGCCCAACCCCCCGGAGAAAGGGGAGACGGTCAGATGAGCAGGGTCTACGAAGGTTCCATCGACGGCAGGGGGCGCCGGGTGGCCATCGCCGCCAGCCGGTTCAACCGGCTGGTCACCGACCCGCTGGTCGCCGGGGCGGTGGAGGAGCTGCGCCGCCACGGGGTGGCCGAGGCCGACATCGACCTGGCCTGGGTGCCGGGCGCCTTCGAGCTGCCGCTGGCCGCCGAGCGGCTCGCCGCCAGCGGGCGCTACGCCGCCGTCGTGGCCGTCGGGGCGGTCGTCCGCGGCGCCACCCCCCACTTCGACCACGTGGCCGGGCAGGCCGCCGCCGGGCTGGCCGCGGTCAGCCGGGCCACCGGGGTGCCGGTGGCGTTCGCGGTGCTCACCTGCGACACCATGGAGCAGGCGCTCGACCGTGCCGGCGGCAAGGCCGGCAACAAGGGCGCCGAGGCCGCCGTCGGCGCCCTGGAGATGGCCGGCCTGCTGGAAGCGATCGACAAGCCGGACTGACGAGGAGGAGACGCGTCGTGCTCAAGCTGGTGCTGCCCAAGGGGAGCCTGGAGCGGGCCACCCTGGCCCTGTTCGAGGCCGCCGACCTGCCCGTCAAGCGGGGGAGCGAGCGCGACTACCACGGCGCCGTCGACGACCCACGGGTGGAGCGGGTGTCGCTGCTGCGGCCCCAGGAGATCCCCCGCTATGTCGAGGAGGGCTTCTTCGACCTCGGCATCACCGGCCGGGACTGGATCGAGGAGACCGGCGCCAAGGTGGTCAGCCTGGCCGAGCTGCCCTACTCCAAGCAGACCTCCAACCCGGTCAAGGTGGTGCTGGCCGTCCACCGCGACCTCGGCGTCACCCGCCCTCAGGACCTCCAGCCAGGGCTGCGCGTCTCCACCGAGTTCCCCAACCTGACCAGGCGGTTCTTCGCCGAGCTGGGCCTCCCGGCCCGGATCTTCCCCTCCTATGGGGCCACCGAGGCCAAGGTGCCCGAGATCGTGGACGCGGTCGTCGACCTCACCGAGACCGGCTCCACCCTGCGCAGCCACGGCATGGTGGTCATCGCCACCCTGCTCACCTCCTTCACCGAGGTGGTGGCCAACCCCGAGGCGGCCGCCGACCCCGAGCGCCGCCAGGCCATGGACGACCTGGTCACCCTGCTGGTCGGGGCGGCCACGGCCCGCTCCAAGGTGCTGATCAAGCTCAACGTGGCCGACGCCGACCTGGCCCGGGTGCTGGCCGTGCTCCCCTCGATGAAGGCCCCGACCGTCAACGAGCTCGCCGACTCGGGCTTCCACGCCGTCGAGACGGTGGTCGACAAGGCGGGTGTCAACCGGTTGATCCCCACCCTCAAGGCCGCCGGAGCGTTCGACATCCTCGAGCTCCCGATCTCCAAGATCGTCGCCTGACCAGGCGGTTTGAGCGTTTTGACCTGCGCTTGTGCCCAAGTTGGCGTCGCGGTACAGTCCGCGCGGCCCGGCCGACATGCCTCAGCAACCGGTGTCGAGGCCGCCGGGGGTCGACAGGAGGGAAGCACGTTGCCTGAAGGCACCGTCAAGTGGTTCAGCAACGAGAAGGGCTACGGCTTCATCGCCCGCAACGGCGGCGACGACGTCTTCGTCCACTTCTCGGCCATCCAGAGCGACGGCTACAAGA
>JASLIH010000074.1 GCA_030152105.1 Actinomycetes bacterium | reverse complement strand
CCGCTGCTTACCAAGGAGGACGAGATTGAGCTGTCCCAGGCCTATGAGGCCGGCCTGGACGCCCAGCTCAAGCTCGCCGACACCAGCCCTGACGACCCGGCCCGACCCGACCTGGAGATTGTCGCCGACCACGGCGAATGGGCCCGCCGCAAGATGATCGAGTCCAACCTGCGACTGGTCGTGTCCATCGCCCGCCGCTTCTCGGCCACCGGGCTGCCCCTGGGCGACCTGGTCCAAGAAGGCAACCTGGGGCTGCTGCGGGCGGTGGAGAAGTTCGACTGGCGCAAGGGGTTCAAGTTCTCCACCTACGCCACCTGGTGGATCCGCCAGGCCATCGCCCGGGGGGCCGCCGACCGGGGGGCCCGGGCCATCCGGCTCCCGGTCCATGTCGATGAGCAGGTCGGGCGGTTGCGTCGCACCCAGACCCGGATGCATGAGCTCCTGGGCCGCGAGCCCACCGACGACGAACTGGCCGCCGAGCTCGACATCCCCCCCGAAAGGGTCGCCTGGGCGAAGCACCCTGTCCAGGTCGTCACGTCGCTCGACGGCCCCGTCGGCGAGGACGGGGCCGCGCTCGGCGACTTCCTGGAGGACAGCACGGTCAGCCCGGAGGAGCTGGCGGTTGAGGCGGTCGGCCGTGAAGCCCTTGAGCAGGTCCTGAATGCGCTGCCGGAGCGGGAGCGTCAGGTGCTGATCCTGCGCTTTGGGCTGGACTCCGGGACGCCCCGGACGTTGGAGGAGGTCGGCGCGGTCATGGGCTTCTCCCGCGAGCGCGCCCGCCAGGTCGAGCGCGACGCCCTGGCCGCCCTGCGCCGCCCCGAGGTCCGCGCCCGCCTCGACCTCGACGGGGCCGCCTGAGCCCGGCCGGCTACAGGCCGGGCATCACCGCCAGCCGCCATCTCGCCTTCCGGCTGGCCGGAGGCCGGAGATGGGGGCTGGCCGCGATGCCGTCGGCCGGCAGGCGGCGCAACCTTCGAGATCGGAAACGGGGCGGTCGACCGGCCGCCCAATGAGACAAGAAGGAGGTGACCGTGGATGCGGCCATGGACCCGTCTCCCGGACTGGGGAACCCTGCTCGCCGGCCTGTACGCGGCGCTGTCGCCGATCTGGGTCAGCACCACTGGTGAGCGCGACGCCTTCTGGGCGCTGATCGCGCTCGGCGCCCTGTTGGCGGTGACGTCGTTGTTCTCCCTCGCACTGCCAGGCGTCGTGGCCACCGAGTGGCTCACGGTGCTGTTCGGGGTGCTGCTGTTCGTCGCCCCGTGGGTGCTCACCTATACCGACCGGGTCGGTGCCTCGTGGACCTCGTGGGTCGTCGGGGCGATCGCGGTGGTGCTCGGCGGCTTCTCGGTGCCGGCCAGCAACCGCATACACCGGCAGGCGATCCTGCCCTAGTCCGGGTCGCCTGGGACGGGGCCGGCCGGCAGCGGACCGGCCCTGTCCGCGTCCGAGGACCCGCTCGGCCCGGCGGCGAGGTCCTGGATCGGCAGGTCGATCTGAAGCCTGGTTCCCTGCCCGGCGGGACTGTGGACCTGGATCGTCCCGCCCAGCGCCGCAACCCGGTCGGCGAGGCCGACGAGCCCGGAGCCCCCTCCGAGGGTGGCGCCACCGACGCCGTCGTCACCGACCGTCAGGTGCAGGCGGCCATCGCGTGCCCGCGCCTCGACCTCGGCCACCGTCGCATGGGCGTGCTTGGCCGCGTTGGCGAGCGCCTCGGAGACTATGTAGTAGCCCGCCACCTCGACCGGCTCGGGGAGCCGCGCCCCGACGTCCACCTCCAGCTCGACCGGAAGGACCGAGCGGCGGGCGAGTGCCTTGAGCGCGGGCCCGAGGCCGCCTTCGGAGAGGATGGCCGGGTGGATGCCGCGCGACAGCTCCCGCAGCTCCTCCAGGGCGCCGGTCAGGCCGCCGGCGACCCCGGCCAGCTGTGCCCGGAGCTCGGGCCGCTCGGCCGGCACCGCCGCCTCGGCGGCGCGGAGATTCAGCACGAGCGAGACCAGCCGCTGCTGGGTGCCGTCGTGCAGGTCGCGCTCGATCCGCCGCCGCGCCTGGTCGCCGGCGGCCACGATCCGTGCCCGCGAGGCGGCCAGTTCCTCGCGGCTCTGCTCAAGGGAGCTGGCCATGGTGTTGAAGCTGCGCTCCAGCACCCCGATCTCCCCGACGCCCCGCTCGGCGGTGCGCACACCGAGGTTGCCGGCCGCGAGCCGGTCGGCCATGGCCGCCGTCCGGCGGACCGGTCGCACGATGGCCCTGGTCAGGTAGCCGGCGAACAGGGCGATGAGCAGGGTCGACCCGCCGAGGCCGATCCCCGCGGCGACGATGGCCCGCTGGGCGGCCGCGTCCGAGCTGCGTTCGTGCGCCGCCGCCAGGCCACGCTCGGCCGCCAGGAAGCGGTCGAACTCGGCCCGGATACCGCTCATGCGCGTGGTGCCCTCGTCGGTGGCGGCCACCGTCCGAGCCGCCTCCGGGTCCCGCCGTGCCGTGGCTACCAGCGGGATCGAGTAGTCCCGCACGTAGGACCCGATGGCCTGGACGATGCGCCGGGCCTGCTGCTGCCGCTCGGGGTCGTTCCCCACCAGCCGCGCCAAGGTGGCGGCCTCCTCGGGGACGGCCAGCTGGGCGCGCCGCCACGGCTGCAGGAAGCCCTTCTGCTGGGTGATGACGAACCCGCGCTGGGCGGTCTCCAGGTCGACGACCTGCCGCTCCAGCACGTTGGTGACCTCCAGCAGCTCCTCGGACTGCCGCGCGCGCCGTTCCAGGGTGCGCAGGTCGGCCACCGAGGACAGCAGCACCGCGAAGGCGGCGCCGATCAGCAGGGCGAGCAGCCCGCTGGCGATCAGCATGCGACCGGTCAGCCCACCCCGGTGCTCCGGCCTCTGCGGCGTTCTTCGAAATCTCCGCAGCGTGCCCACAGCGGCAGGCTAGACCATAATCCACATCATGACGACGACGATGCGGCCGTGAGCGACCTGCGGGTCGTCCTGGCCGAGGACGACGTCCTGCTGCGTGAAGGGCTGGCCAGCCTGCTCGAGCGCTCCGGGTTCGAGGTCGTTGGGCACGCCGGCGACGGCGCCCAGCTCCTGGCCCTGGTCGACGCGGAGACGCCCGAGCTGGTGGTGGTGGACATCCGCATGCCCCCGACCCACACCACCGAGGGCCTGGACGCGGCCCAGCGGATCCGCCAGGAGCACCCGGAGACCGGCATCCTGGTCCTGTCGGCCCATGTCGAGGTCGAGCATGCGATGGAGCTGCTGGCCGGTGGCCGCGGGATCGGGTATCTGCTCAAGAGCCGGGTCACCGACGTTGAGGAGTTCCTCGACACCCTGCAGCGGGTCGCCAGAGGCGGGTCGGTGGTCGACCCGGGGTTGGTGGCCGAGCTGGTCGCCTCCCGCCACCGTGATGATCCGCTGGCCGTGCTCAGCCCCCGGGAGCG
>JASLIH010000036.1 GCA_030152105.1 Actinomycetes bacterium | reverse complement strand
GAGGAGGCCGGGGGGCCGGGGCTGCTGGCCGACGTGGAGCGGCTGCGCCGGGCGACCATCGAGCTGCGCTCGGCCGACGGCCACCGGCGCCAGGCGAGGGCCCGGGTGGTGGAGCTGGTCGCCTCCTTCGACCTGGACCGGGCCGAGCTGCTGGCCCAGGCCTTCACGGTCTACTTCCAGCTGGTCAACCTGGCCGAGGAGCAGCACCGGGTCCGGACCCTGCGCGAGCGCCACCTGGCCGGCGGGCCGGTGCGGGAGTCGTTCGCGGCCGCCGTCCAGGAGGTCACCGAGGCCGCCGGCACCGACGGCCTGGCCGCCCTGCTCGACCGGCTGGAGGTGGCCCCGGTGCTCACCGCCCACCCCACCGAGGCCAGGCGCCGGGCCGTGGTCGACGCCCTGCGCCGGGTCGCGGTCGAGCTGTCCCGCCTTGACGCCCCCCGGCTGCCCGGTGACGACCAGGCGACCGCCACCCGGCGGCTGCTGGAGGAGATCACCGGGCTGTGGCGAAC
Organism: Actinomycetes bacterium; assembly: GCA_030152105.1. The sequence continues at coordinate 3,451 of JASLIH010000036.1, read as the reverse complement.
CGCCCAGCTCCGCCGCGACCGGCCGAGCCCGCTGGACGAGGTCCGCTCGGTCATGGCCGTGTTCGACGCGACCCTGTTCCGGTTGGTGCCGGCCACCTACCGGGCGCTCGAGGAGGCCCTGCGCGGGGAGGCAAGCGGGACCGGGCCGCCACCGTTCCCGGCCTACCTGCGCTGGGGGAGCTGGGTCGGGGGAGACCGCGACGGCAACCCCAGCGTCACCGCCGAGACGACCAGGGCGGCCATGGCCATCCAGGCCGACCACGTCCTGCGCGGGCTGGAGGCGGTCACCAGGCGGGTCGGCCACGCCCTGACCGTTGCCGGCGGCTCGACCCCGCCCTCCCCGGAGCTGGCCGCCTCCCTCGACCGCGACCGCGCCGACTTCCCCGGCCCGGCCGCCGCCATCGTCACCCGCTGGCCGGACGAGCCCTACCTCCAGAAGCTGCTGCTGGCGGCCGAGCGCCTGGCCGCCACCCGGGCCGCCCTGCTCGGCGCCCCCGGCCGCGGCGGTCATGGGCGGGGCTACCGCGACGCCGGGGAGTTCCTGGCCGAGGTGCGGCTGGTCCAGGCGTCCCTGGCCGAGGCCGGGGCGCCCCGGCTGGCCTACGGGGAGCTCCAGCACCTGGCCTGGCAGGCCGAGACGTTCGGGTTCCACCTGGCCTCGCTCGAGGTGCGCCAGCACGGCGCCGTCCACGCCGAGGCCCTGGCCGAGCTGGCCCCCGAGGCCGCCGGGGACGCCGCCGCCCTCGACCGGCTCGCCACCGACGGCTGGACGGCCGACCCGGCCGCCGCCGGCGAGGCGACCCGGGAGGTGCTGGCGACCCTGCGGGTGATGGCCGAGCTCCAGGCCCGCTTCGGCCCCGACGCCTGCCGCCGCTACGTGGTCAGCTTCAGCCGTTCCGCCGACGACCTGGCCGCCGTCCGGGCCCTGGCCCGCCTGGCCGTGCCCGACGGCTCCCTGGAGCTGGACGTCGTGCCCCTGTTCGAGTCACGGGCCGACCTGGAGCGGGCCTGCGACGTGCTGGAGGAGTACCTGGCCCTGCCGGGCGCCGCCGCCTGGCTCGAGCGCCGGGGCCGGCGCCTGGAGGTCATGCTCGGCTACTCCGACTCGGCCAAGGACGCCGGCTTCCTCGCCGCCAACCTGGCCCTCTACCAGGCCCAGGGCCGGCTGGCCGCCTGGGCGGCGGCCCAGGACATCGACCTGGTGCTGTTCCACGGCCGCGGGGGCGCGCTCGGCCGCGGCGGTGGCCCGGCCGGCCGGGCCGTCCGCGGCCAGGCCCCCGGCTCGGTCGCCGGGCGCTTCAAGGTCACCGAGCAGGGCGAGGTCATCTACGCCCGCTACGGCAACCTGGCCATCGGCCACCGCCACCTGGAGCAGGTCACCAACGCCGTCCTCGGCGCCTCCACCCCCCTGTCCCAGGCGGCCGTGGCCGCCGCCGAGGACCGCTACCTGCCAACCGCCCGCGCCATGGCGTCGGCCGCCGAGGCGGCCTGGCGGGGCCTGGTCGAGAAGCAGGGGTTCGCCGAGTTCTTCGCCAGGGTGACCCCGATCAAGGAGCTGGGCCTGCTCCGGATCGGGTCGCGCCCGGCCCGCCGCCAGGGCGCCGGGGGATCGGGGGCCGACGGGGACGGCCTGGTCGACCTGCGGGCCATCCCCTGGGTGTTCGCCTGGAGCCAGAACCGCTGCAACCTGCCCGGCTGGTACGGGCTCGGGACCGGCCTCGAGGTGGTCGCCCATCAACCCCAAGGGCTCGCCCTGCTGCGCGAGATGTACGCCCACTGGCCGTTCTTCCGCTCGCTGATCGAGAACGCCGAGATGAGCCTGGCCAAGGCCGACCCGCTGGTGGCCGAGTCCTACCTGGAGCTGGGCGGCCGGCCCGACCTGGTCGCCGCCATCCGCGAGGAGTTCCGGCGCACCAGGGTCCTGGTCAACGAGACCACCCAGGCCGGGCGCCTGCTCGGCCACCGGCCGGTGCTCCGCCAGGCGGTCGACCTGCGCAACCCCTATGTCGACGCGCTCTCCTTCCTCCAGGTCCGCTTCCTCACCGACCTGCGCACCGGCCGTTCGGGCGCCGAGGCGGAACGGGCCGCCGGCCTGGTCCTACTGACCGTCAACGGCGTCGCCGCCGGGCTCCAGAACACCGGCTGAGCCGATGACGGCCGGCCTGCCCGGGGCGTTCGAGGCCCGCATGCGCGAGCTGCTCGGTGCGGAGGCGCCGGCCTTCCTGGACAGCTACCGGCGGCCGGCCCAGCGGGCCGTCCGGGCCAACCCGCTCAAGCTCGACCCGGCCGCCCTCCCGGCCCTGCTCGGGATCCCCCCCGACCCGGTGCCATGGTGCCCGGAGGCCTGGTTCCTCCCCGAGGGCGTCCGGGTCGGCGACAGCCTCGCGCATGTGGCCGGGCTCTGCTATGTCCAGGAGCCGTCGGCCCTGGCCGTGGCGGAGGCCCTTGACGTGCGGCCCGGCCACCGGGTGCTCGACCTGGCCGCCGCCCCCGGCGGCAAGGCCACCCAGGTCGCCGGCCGGCTCGGCGGCCAGGGCGTGGTGGTGGCCAACGAGGTCCAGCGCGGCCGGGTGCAGGCCCTGGCCGACAACCTCGACCGCTGGGGCTCGGCCAGGACGGTGCTGGCCGGCGAGACCGTGGCCCGCCTGGCCGATGTGCTCCCGGGCGGGTTCGACCGGGTGCTGCTGGACGCGCCCTGCTCGGGCGAGGGCCTGTTCCGGCGCAGCCCGGCCGCCGCCGCCCAGTGGCGCCCCGGCCATGTCCCCGGCAGCGCCGAGCGTCAGCGCGGCCTCCTCGCCGACGCCGCCCGCCTGGTCCGCCCCGGCGGCGTGCTCGTCTACTCGACCTGCACCTTCGCCCCCGAGGAGAACGAGCAGCAGGTGGCCCGGTTCCTGACCGCCAACCCCGGCTGGGAGCTCCTGCAGGTCCCGCAGCACCAGGGGTTCGCCCCCGGCCGCCGCGACTGGGCCCCCGGCGGCCCTCCCGAACTGTCCCGGACCGTCCGCCTGTGGCCCCACCACCTGCGCGGCGAAGGCCACTTCATCGCCAAGCTCGTCCGCCCCCAAGGGCCGCCGACCGCCCCCGGAACCCCCACCCCCCAGGCACGCGGGAACCCCACCCGCCGCGATCGGGCCCCCCGGAGGGGGAGCCTAGCGGAGCCGGGGAGGGAGCGGCGGGGGTTGTCCACAGCCCCCAGGGACGTGGCCGGCGCCTGGCGGGAGTTCGTCGCCGAGGCCCTGGAGGGCGACCCGGGGGAGGTCACATTGGTCGGGGAACGGGCCTATCTGGTGCCCGACCCCGAGGTGGCCGGCGCCGGGGTGCGGCTGGTTCGGCCGGGGTTGCTGGTGGGACGGGCGCGTCCGGGGCGGTTCGAGCCGGCCCATGCGCTGGGGATGGCGGCGGGGGCGGTCACCGCACGGCGGGTCAGGGAGGTCGACGACCACGAGGCGGC
>JASLIH010000637.1 GCA_030152105.1 Actinomycetes bacterium | reverse complement strand
CCCGCCTGCGGCCGTCCGCCCGGGCACGGCCGCCGGCGCCGACCCGGCCGCGGCGGCCGCCGACGCCGAGCGGCGGCTGGAGGAGCGGTCCTGGCGCCTGGCCGTCACCACCCATCCGCCAGGGGCCCGGCTCTCGATCCGGGCCGCTGGCCAGCCCACCGGGGCCGCCCGGCGGGCCCGGACCCCGTTCAACGGCACCCTGCGGGGCGGTGAGCTGGAGCTGACCGTGGTCAGAGCCGGTTACAACCGGCTGGTCCAGCGGGTCACCCTCGACCGTCACCGCGCCCTCGACCTGTGGCTGGACCCTCCCGGCCTGCTCCACCACAAGCTGGCGGAGCTTCGCAGCGGCTCCAACCCCAAGCAGGTGGCCTTCTCGCCCGACGGCCGTGAGCTCTGGGTCTCGCTGCTGGGCGGGCACGGCGTCGAGGTGTTCGATACCAGGACCATGCGCAAGCGCAAGGCGATCCGGCTCGGCCAGCACGGCGCGGTCGAGGTCCTGTTCACCGGCGACGGCCGCACCGTCTACGCCACCCAGATGGAGACGGCCTCGGTCTGGGAGATCGATCGGGCCAGCTTCCGGGTCCGCCGCCAGCTCGCCACCAAGGGGAACTGGAGCAAGGTCATGGCCCTCTCGCCCGACGAGCGGACCCTGTACGTGGCCAACTGGGTGTCGAGCGACATCTCCGAGATCGACCTGCGCAAGGGGCGGGTCCGGCGGCTGCTCAAGACGGTGCGCACGCCGCGGGGGCTGTGGCCGACACCCGACGGCCGGCGGCTGTACGTCGCCGGGTTCGAGGACGGGGAGCTCCAGCGGATCGACCTGGCCACCGGGAAGGCCAGGACGCTGCTGCGCACCGGCGGGGCCATGCGGCACCTGGTCGGCGACCCCGAGGGCAGGCGCCTGTACGCTGACGACATGGGGACCAACCAGGCCTTCGTGGTCGACCTGGCCAGCGAGCGGGTGCGCAAGCTGGCCGCCACCGACAACGTGCCCAACACCATCGACCTGACCCCCGACGGACGGGTCCTGTACGTGTCCAACCGGGGCCGCAACGGCAGCTCCTACTACCTGCCCGGACCGGAGTGGGGGTCGGTGCTGGCCATCGACACGGCCAGCGGCAAGGTGCTGGACGCCATGGTCGGCGGCAACCAGACCACCGGCCTCGACGTGTCGGCCGACGGGCGGCTGCTGGCCTTCTCGGACTTCCTCGACAACCGCATCCACGTCTTCGCGGTCCCGCCCTACCGGGAGCTGGCCGCCGGCGGGGGTGGACGGGCCGCGGCCCACCGGGCCGAGCTGGCCAAGCGGTAACGCGTGCGCCGCCTGGTCCTGTGGGACATCGACGGCACCCTGGTCCAGGCCGGGGACGTCGGCCGCGACATCTTCGCCGAGGCGTTCCAGGCCGTGCTCGGCCGCGCTCCCGACCAGGTCACCGCCAGGGCGCTGGTGATGGCCGGGCGGACCGACCCGGAGATCGCGCTCGAGCTCCTGACCGCCCATGAGATCGTCGAGGGTGCTTCGCACCTGCCGGCGTTCAGCGAGGCCCTGGTGACAGCCCTGGCGGCCAAGGCGGCGGTGATCCGGGAGCGGGGCCGGGCCCTGCCCGGGGCTAGGGAGACACTGGTCGCGCTCGGCCGCACCGAGGGGGTCGTCCAGTCGCTGCTGACCGGCAACCTGGAGCCCAACGCCCTGCTCAAGCTGGCCAGCTTCGAGCTCGACGGCCACCTCGACTTCGAGGTCGGCGGGTTCGGCTCCGACCACCACCACCGGCCCAGCCTGGTCGAGGTGGCCAGGGCCAAGGCCGAGCGCAAGTACGGGACAAGCTTCCCGGGGACGGCCACCGTGCTGGTCGGCGACACCCCGCTCGACGTCGCCGCCGGTCGCGCCGGCGGGGCCCGGGTGGTCGCCGTCGCCACCGGCCCCTACCGGGCCGGCGAGCTCCGCTCGACCGAGGCCGACGCCGTGCTCGACGACCTGCGCGACACCGAGGCGGCCCTGGCCGCGATCCTGGGCTAGTTCGGGCTGGCCCGGCCCGACCTGGACGCCCAGGCCTGCTCGATGGTGTCGAGGACCAGGCCGCCGGAGCAGCCCTTGACCAGGTAGGCGTTGGCGGCGTCGGCCTCGCTCTTGAGGGCCGGGTCCTCGTAGGCGGACAGGATGATCACGGGCAGCGACGGGACCCGGTCGCGCAGGGCCCTGGCCGCCTGGAGGCCGTCCATCACCGGCATGCGCAGGTCCATCAGGACCACGTCGGCATCGGTCCGCGTGGCCAGCTCGACCGCCTCCTGGCCGTTCTCGCCCTCCGCAACCACCTCGATGCCACAGTCCTCCAGCAGCAGTCGCAGCTCGTTGCGGAAGCCGCGGTTGTCGTCGACCAGCAGCACCCGGGGTGCCGGGGCGGTCGGCCCGGCCGCCGTCATGCCGCCACCAGGACCTTGGGCAGGGACGCGGTCAGGACCGTGCCCGCCCCCGGCCGCGACCACATCGTCCAGGTCCCGCCGGCCAGCTCGACCCGCTCGCGCATGCCGGCCAGGCCGAAGTGGTCAAGGCCGCCCTGCTGCTCCTCGGCCGCCGGGTCGAACCCGACCC
>JASLIH010000427.1 GCA_030152105.1 Actinomycetes bacterium | reverse complement strand
CCGCGGAGCTCCATCCGAATCAGCCTGCGGCGGGCTGCCACTTCGAGGACACGTGTTGCGAGCGCCCGGCCAATGCCACGTCCCGAGGCTGTCGGCGCCACGATGAAGCCTGCGTTGGCGACGTGGCTGCCCGCCGCCGGCTGATTCGGATGGAGCTCCGCGGTCCCGACTGACGTGCCGTGATCGACTGCGACGAGAACACGACCACCGGGCTTGTTCATCCACCACTCGCGGGCAGCTGCCTCGGTGGTGTCGCGCGGCCAGCAGTAGGAGTCGCCAGCGGCGACAATCGTGCGAAGGAACGGCCAGATCTCTGCCCAGTCGGCTTGCGTAGCGTCTCGAATGTGCACCCCGAGATCCTGACACCTGTTTCGAGGCGGCATCTAAGGTCGAGACTCCTCGGCGAGCCGCACGTCTCGTGTTCAGTTGGTGGGACCCAGCCCGGCGCCCGAGAGCCCCGGAGACGCTATCCCGGGACCGGGATCCCCGGGAGACTGGTCAGACCGTCGGCCAGCGCCGCTTCCTCGAACTCGATCTCCGGAAGGCGCCCCGCCAGGAAGTCGTCGTAGGCCTGCATGTCGAAGTGTCCGTGTCCGCAAAGGTTGAACAGGATGACCTTCGACTCGCCGGCCTCCCGCGCCCGGATCGCCTCGTCGATCACTGCCCGGATGGCGTGGTTCGGCTCCGGGGCCGGCACGATCCCTTGAGCCCGGGCGAACTGTACGCCCGCGTCGAACACCTGGTTCTGCGTGTACGCCCGAGCCTCCATATGCCCGTGCTTCACCAGCATGGACAGCGAGGGCGCGTCACCGTGGTACCGGAGCCCGCCCGCGTGCACCGGCGCCGGCACGAACGTGTGCCCGAGGGTGTACATGGGCACGATGGGCGCCATCTCCCCTGTGTCGCCGAAGTCATAGGCGAACTCACCCCGGGTCAGGGTCGGGCAGGCGGCCGGCTCGGTGGCCACGAATGTGGCATCGAGCTTCCCGGCCAGCTTGTCGGCCATGAACGGATAGGAGAAGCCCGCGTAGTTGGAACCCCCGCCCACGCACCCGATGATGAAGTCGGGGGATTCGCCCGCCATCTCCATCTGCTTCTGCGTCTCCAGGCCGATCACCGTCTGGTGCAGGAGCACGTGCCCCAGCACGCTTCCTAGGCAGTAGTTGGTGTCGGTATTGGTGGCCGCGACCTCGACCGCCTCGCTGATGGCGATCCCCAGAGATCCCGTGGAGTCGGGCGTGTCGCCGAGGACGCGTTTGCCAACCTGGGTGGTGTCGCTCGGCGAGGCGTGGACCGTCGCCCCGAACGTCTCCATCATCACCCGCCGGTACGGTTTCTGCTGGTATGAGGCCTTCACCATGTACACGAGGCTCTCCAGCCCGAACATCTGGCACGCGAATGCCAGCGCCGACCCCCATTGCCCGGCCCCGGTCTCGGTGCTGATCCGGCGGATCCCCGCTTCCTTGTTGTAATAAACCTGAGCGATCGCCGTGTTCGGCTTGTGGGAGCCGGTCGGTGACGTCCCCTCGTATTTGAAGTAGATCCGGGCCGGAGTCTGCAGCGCCTGCTCCAGGCGTCGGGCCCGATACAGCGGCGTCGGCCTCCACAGCCGGTAGATGTCCAGGACCGGCCCCGGGATGTCGATCCACTGCTCGGTCGACACCTCCTGCATGATCAGCGACTCGGGGAACAGGGGAGCAAGATCTGCTGGCCCGATCGGTTCCCTGGTCCCCGGATGCAGCGGGGGAAGCGGCTGCATGCCCGCGCTGACCATATCGGGAATGAGGTTGAACCACGCCGCCGGCAGCTCGTCCGGCCCGAGGTCGAAGCGCACCGGTTCGGCCATAGTGTCCCCCTTCTTGGTCACACGCTGACCTGCGAGGCGCTCATTCTATGGGGAACGGCCGTCGCTGGAGTCGCGAGGTGATCCCGGTGTGGGCGGGTCAGAACCTAGCCCAGACCGATTCCGCCCAACTAAGCAGGCAGTGAACGAATCGTGGGCCTGGCGGACGCCCGCGACCGGTGCTGCTGGACGGGGCACCGATGTGATGTGCTGAAGGGTGTCCACGAGCTGGTTGAGACCGAGTCCGACGGCGAAGACTTGCTGGGATGCCCTGATCACCCCTGCCTTGATGGCACCACCGTGGCATCACGAGAAAGGACAAGACGAATGAGCACCGCTCAGGACTACCAGGCCGCGGAGCAACTCCTCCGCCGACCCGCCCGCCCTGGCGAGCTCGTTGTCGGCGACAAGGTCAGGCCGCAATGGATCGACGGAGGGGCCCGTTTCTGGTACGCGGTGAGCAATGGCGCCGGCAAGCGGTTCGTGCTGGTCGACCCGGCGGGGGGCACCCGCGAGCCGGCCTTCGATCACGCCCGGCTCGCCGCCGCACTTGCCTCGTCCGGGCAACAGGTCGACCCTGTGGCCTTGCCGTTCATGGCCATCGAGCTGGCCGGGAACGCCGTGGAGTTCGACGCGTTCGGCGAGCATTGGCGCTGCCGCCTGGACAGCTACGCCTGCGAGCGGACCGAGTTCACGCCGCCGGGCAACCCGCTGGAGGTGTTGTCACCCGACAAGAAGGTCGCGGTGTCCCGCCGAGGGCACGACCTGTGGGTGCGCTCGCTGTCCGACGGCCGCGAGTGCGCACTGACCACCGACGGCCAGCCCGACTACCAGTACGGCTCCGGCCCGGACTGCACGAGCAACGGCACCCTGCTGCGCAAGTTCGGCCTGCCATACCTGCCGCCCGCGGTGGCCTGGTCGCCCGACTCGACGAAGGTGCTGGCGCATCGGACCGATGAGCGCAGTGTCCGGCAGACCCACCTCGTGGAGGCCAGGCCCGCCGACGGCGGCGCGCCCCTCCTGCGCACCCAGCGGTACGCCTCCCCCGGGGACGAGCAGACGCCATACGCCGAGTTGGTCGTCCTGGACGTGCAGGCGGGCACCATGGCCCGCGTACAGGCCGAGCCGCTGCTCATGTCGCAGTTGTCGCCGATCATGATCAAATGGGCGTGGTGGGCTCCGGACAGCTCAGCGGTGTACTACCTCAGCCAGCCCCGAGACCTGCGCACCCTCACCCTGCACCGGCTGGAACCGGCTACCGGCGAGGTCACCACCGTGCTCAACGAGACCGGGACCACCCGCGTAGAGCCCAACCAGTGGACGACCGAGCCGCCGATCGTGCGGGTGCTGGCCGACGAGGTGCTGTGGTACTCGCAGCGGGACGGCTGGGGCCACCTGTACCGGTACGACCTGCACACGGGCGCCCTGCTCGGGCAGGTCACCTCCGGGCAGTGGGCGGTGCGGCAGATCCTGCACGTCGACGATGCCGAGCGGGTGGTGTACTTCACTGCCTCCGGGCTGGTCCAAGAGGATCCGTACCGGCGCACGGTGTGCCGGGTGGGTCTGGACGGCTCCGGCTTCGCGAAGGTCACAGACGACGAGCTGGACCACATCGTCACCATGCTGGACAACCAGGAGTACTTCATAGACTCCGCGTCCACTGTCGACACCCCGCCAGTGTCCCGCGCCCGTGACTGGGCCGGGCGGGTGCTGGTCGAGCTGGAGCGCGCCGACATCAGCAAGCTCACCGCCACCGGCTGGACGCC
>JASLIH010000593.1 GCA_030152105.1 Actinomycetes bacterium | reverse complement strand
CCTCGACCTCGGAGACGATGAAGCCGGGCTGGTCGGCGTTGGTGGAGTCCGACAGGAGGAGGTCGATGCCCTCGGAGGCCAGCCGGGCCAGGTCGTTGATCGTCCGGTAGACGGCGGCCTCGTTGCCCAGGATCAGTGAGGACGACAGCACCACGGTGTCGCCGGGCTCGATCCGGACCCACTTGTGGTCGCGGCCGGCCATCAGGGTCAGGGCCGAGAACGGCTCGCCCTGGGAGCCGGTGCACAGCACCACCGTGCGGGCCGGGTCGGTGGAGGTGAGGTCCTCCATGGGGATCAGCAGGCCGGCCGGGATGCGCAGGTAGCCGAGATCGGAGGCGACCCGCATGTTGCGGATCATGCTGCGCCCGACCAGGGCGACCTTGCGACCGAGGCGGGCCGCGGTGTCCAGGATCTGCTGGACCCGGTGGACGTGGCTGGCGAAGCAGGCGATCACGATGCGGCGCCGGGCCGCCTCGAAGATGTCCTCAAGGGCCCGGCCGACCTCGACCTCGGAGACGATGAAGCCGGGCTGGTCGGCGTTGGTGGAGTCCGACAGGAGGAGGTCGATGCCCTCGGAGGCCAGCCGGGCCAGTCCCCCCAGGTCGGTGGGGCGGCCGTCGATCGGGGTGAGGTCCATCTTGAAGTCGCCGGTGTGCACGATCGTGCCGCCGGGGGTGCGCAGGGCCACGGCCATGCCGTCGGGGATCGAGTGCGACACGGCGTAGAACTCGAGGTCGAACGGGCCGAGGTTGGTCCGCTGGCCGCCCGCGACCTCGACCAGGGACGGGTTGAGCTGGTGCTCCTCGAGCTTGGCGGCGAGCATGGCCAGCGACAGCCTGGTCCCGTAGACGGGCACGTCGAAGTCGCGCAGGAAGTAGGGCAGCGCCCCCATGTGGTCCTCGTGGGCGTGGGTCAGGACCACCCCCACGACCCGCTCCGGCTCCTCGGCCAGCCAGGCGAAGTCGGGCAGGATGATGTCGACGCCCGGCTGGTCGGCGTCGGGGAACGCCAGCCCGCAGTCGACCAGCAGCCGGGCCCCGTCGACCTCGACGACCGCGCAGTTGCGCCCGATCTCCCCCAGCCCGCCCAGGAACGCGACCCGGGTCACCCCGGGTGCCGCCGGGGGAAGTCCCTGGCTGACCTCAGTCACGGGCCACCCGATCCACCGGGGGGCTACCGCCTTCGGCTCCTTGAGCCCCCCGGACCCCCCCGAGTCCAACCCCGGCCAGCAGGCCGCGGGCGAACTCGACCTGGTCGGGCGTGGCGTCGACCAGCGGGGGGCGCAGCGGCCCGGCGGGCAGGCCGAGCAGGTTCATGCACGCCTTGAGCAGGATCGGGCTGGACGTGGCGAACAGGCCCTCGAACAGCTCCAGGTTCTCCAGGTGCAGCCGCAGGGCGGTGGCCGTGTCGCCGCCCTCGAAGGCCCGCACCAGTTCCTGGAGGGCCGGCCCCACCAGGTGGGCGGCCACGCTGACCACGCCGACCCCGCCAACGGCGAGCAGCGGCAGGAGGTTCTTGTCGTCGCCCGAGTACTGCTCCAGCTGGCCGCCGGTCTCGCGGTGCAGGCGGCTGGCCGCGGCCATGTCGCCGACCGCGTCCTTGACCGCGACCACGTTGTCCAGCTGCTCGAACAGCCGGACCATGGTCGGCACCTCGATGGCGCAGGCGGTCCGCCCGGGGATGTTGTAGAGCATGCAGGGCAGGCCGGTGGAGGCGGCGATGGCCGAGAAGTGGGCGACCAGGCCGGACTGGGGCGGCTTGTTGTAGTAGGGCGTGACCAGCAGCAGCGACCCGGCCCCGGCCTTCTCGGCCAGGGAGGTGAGCTCGACCGACTCGGCGGTGGAGTAGGTCGAGGTGCCGGCCATCACCCGGTCGCCGCCGGCGACCTCAACCACCGCCGCCCACAGGCGGGACTTCTCGTCGGCGGTCAGGGTGGGCGACTCGCCGGTGGTGCCGGCCACGACCAGCGTGTCGGTGCCGCTGTCGAGCAGGTGGCGGGCCAGGCGTTGGGCGCCGTCGACGTCCAGGTTGCCGTCGGGGCTGAACGGGGTGGCCATGGCGGTGAGCACACGACCAAAGCGACCTGGCATAGGGGTCCTCCGAGCGACGGGAAAGCGGCCGTGACGGCCGGCAGCCCCACCCGGCCGGCAGCCACCGCCGATTCTACTCGGGCATCCACACCGAACCGGGGATCTTCGCGCCGGCCAGGGCGTGCTTCCGAGGTCGTTAGCGGCTCGTTATCATCGATTTGCTTTCGTTTGCATCCATAAGTTACTGTCTACGCCAGCTTACGCGAGCTGGCGAAGGGGTGAGGTGGATGGCCGAGCTACTGGTGATCCCGAGCGAGCTGGAACGAGCCGCCGGACGGCTGCAGGCCAGCGCCGACCAGGTCCGTTCGGTCGTCGGCGGCCTGCTCCCCGCCGTCTCTCTCGGCGGCGCCGCACTGGGCGACGCCGCCCTGTTCGACCGGTTCCACACCATGTGGACCCGCTGGGCCAGCGAGCTCGGTGTCCTCGCCGACGACCTCACCGGCGCCGCCGGCCGCCTCCAGGCCGCCGCCGCCGAATACCGCTCCACCGATCACGCCGCCGTTCCTCCGCCCACCCACGCTCGATAGGCAACCTCGACCCTCAGAAGCTCCCTGGTGGCACCGCCGTCGGCCGCGGCAGACGGCGCCCCGAGGCGGAACCCCCGACCCGGGCCCGGACCCCCGACCGGGCCCGGGTCCCCCCTGCCCGGCCCCACCCCCACCTGCCGCTGGGCCCCCGGTTCGGGAGGGTAGCCAACCGGCGAAGGACGGTCCCTCGGTTGTCCACAGCCCGGATCCAAGCTCAGCCCCGGGGTCGGGGCCAGGGGGCGGAGGGGGTCGTGGTTGTCGGCTGGGCGTGCCAAGATCCGGGCGATGACCGCCGTGCAGCTTCCGCTTGAGACCGTTGTCCGACCGCGTCTGCCGGTCGACCTGCGGCTGACCCTGGGGCCGTTGCGGCGGGGGCCGGGCGACCCGACCAACCTGGTCGACCGGGGTGGGAGCTGGTGGCGGGCGACCAGGACCCCGGAGGGGCCGGCCACGGCCTGCTACACGCCCGAAGGAGACGGGATCCGGGTCGCGGCGTGGGGGCCGGGGGCGAGGTGGTGTCTTGAGGCGGCGCCTGAGCTGCTGGGGGCGCGCGACTCGCTGGAGGGGTTCTCCCCCACCGGGCTGGTCGGCGAGCTCCACCACCACCACCCCGGCCTGCGGATCCCTCGCTCCCGGGCGGTCTTCGAGGCGCTGCTGCCTTCGATCCTGGAGCAGAAGGTCACCGGTCGCGAGGCCCACAACGCCTTCGCCGCCATCGTCCGCGCCCTGGGCGAACCGGCCCCCGGCCCGGTGCCGCTGCGCCTGCAGCCGTCCCCCGAGGCCCTCGCCGTCACCCCCTACTGGGCGTTCCACCCGCTCGGTGTCGAGCGCAAGCGCACCGCCACGATCCTGATGGCGGCCAGCCGCGCCCGCCGGGTCGAGGAGACCGTGGTCATGCCCGCCGCCGACGCCCACCGCCGCCTCCAGGCCCTCCCCGGCGTCGGTCCCTGGACCTCGGCCGAGGTCGCGATCGTGGCCCTCGGCGACGCCGACGCCGTCTCGGTGGGCGATTTCCACCTCCCCCACCTGGTCAGCCACGCCCTCACCGGCCAGCGCCGGGGCACCGACGAACAGATGCTCGAGCTCCTCGCCGCCTGGCCCGGCCACCGCGGCCGGGTCCTGCGCCTCCTCACCCGCTCTGGCCGCTACCCCGACCGCCGCGGCCCCCGCATGGCCGTCCGCTCGTTCACCCGGATCTGACGGGAGACGCTCAGATCCCGAACAGGAGCCGTAGGCGATCCTGGACGGAGCTCAGGACGGTCGCGGGCACGCTGCCGAACGGACGGGAACCGAGCCGCTCGGCAGACAGCGAACGGAGCTGTTCGCACATCGCGAAGCTGACGTCGGGCAATCCGCCGGCCGGTGGGCGAACCTCGACGTGCGTCGGGACGCCTCGCCTGCGGGTGGTCAAGGGAACCGCGACGACGAGATCCGCTGCGCTCTGGTTGATCGGGTCTGCCGAGACGACCAGGACGGGTCGCTCGCCAGCCTGCTCGCGCCCTCGGGTTGGCCCGAGCTCGGCAAGCCACACCTCGCCGCGGCGAATGACCTTCACAGATCATCGAGCCCATCGGCGAGTGTTGCGTCCCACTCCGCCCGCTCGGCGAGCTCCTCCTCCCAGGCGACCGGGTCGGCCTTGAGCCGCTCGAACGCGGCGTTGAATCTACACCTTTGTCGCCCGACCCGGTCCCATCCCCGGCTGGCAGGTGGGGCACCAGTAGGTGACCCGCTCGCCGTCGTAGCTCGGCTGGTCGGCCTTGCGGATGGGGGTGCCGCAGCGGCGGCAGGGCTTGCCGGTGCGGGTGGCGACCCAGTGGGTGCGGCCGGGGCGGGTGTCGCCGGTGGTGATCTGGCTGCCGGTGGTGCGGTTGGCCTCCATCAGGCGTTTGAGGAGGTCGACCATGCCCTCCAGGTCCTCGACCTCGCCGACCGGGGTCCAGGGGTCGGTGCCGCGGAGGAAGCAGACCTCGGACTTGTAGACGTTGCCGGGCCCGGCGACGGCGCGCTGGTCGAGCAGGGCGGTGCCGATGGCCCGAGTGGGGTCGGCGCGTAGCCGGCGGAGGGCCTCGGCCGGGTCCCAGTCGGGGCCGAGGACGTCGGGGCCGAGGTGGCCGACCACCTCGCGCTCGCTGGCGGTCGGGAGCAGCTCGCAGATGGCCAGGCGGAACCCGACCGCGACCCACGGGTCGGTGCGGAGCACGGCCCGGACCTGGAAGTCGGGGCCGCGCCAACGCTCCCTGGGCCGGTACAGGTGCCAGGTGCCCTCCATCTTGAAGTGGGTGTGGAGGGTGGTACCGGCGTCGGTGCGCAGCAGCAGGTGCTTGCCGCGGGCGGCCACCTCGCGCACGACCTGGCCGCTGAGGTCGGCGGTGGCGAACCGGGGGACGCGGAAGTCGGTGGCGACCAGCCGCTGGCCGGCCAGGGCGGTGTGCATGCGGGTGGCGGCCAGGAAGACCGTGTCTCCCTCGGGCATCGGGCACTTACCCCCGGAGGCGGAGACCGCGGGCGGTGGGGCGGAACCCGGCCTCGGTGAGGGCCCTGGCCAGGGGGCTGTCGAACACGGTCTCGCCGTCGGCCTTCTCGACCGCCAGCCGGCCGAGGGCGCCGTCGCGGGCGGCCAGGGCGAGCGCGTCGGCCGCCCTGGCCAGGCGGTCGGGGTGGTCGGTGAAGGTGAGCAGGGTCCGGCCGCCCCGCTCCACGTACAGGACCAGCTCGCCGTCGACCAGGATCACCACCGCCCCGGCCTTGCGCCCGGGCCGGTGGCCGGGGCGCTCACCAGTGCTGCCGGCCGCCGTCCTGTCGGGCCAGGACAGGGCGGCGCCATAGGGATTGGCCGGGTCGGCGGCGGCCAGCACCTGGGTCTGTGGCGAGGACGGCGGGTCGGTCAGCGACCGGAGCCGGTCCACCGCCCCGGGAACCGCGAACTGGGCCCCGCCGAGCCCGTCCACGAAGTACCCGCGCCGGCAGCGGCCAGAGTCCTCCATCGCCTTCAGCACCGGGTACACCCCCGCGAACCCGCCCGGGATCCGCTCGGCCACCACCGCTCCCCGCGTCAGCACCCCGTGCCGGTCCAGCAGCTGCTCGGCCACCGCATGCAGCCGCCGGGTCGGGTCGGCGCCGGGCGACCCGACGTCGGCGGTGGTTGGGACCAGGCTCCAGCGGCCGGCGGCGGCTGGGGGGCCGGCGCGGCTGGACGAGGGGACGCCGCGGCGGCCGGAGCGGCGGGTGGCGGCGCGGCGGCGGGTGGTGGGGCGGGAACCGCCGGTGACCAGGGCTCGCAGCGGTGTCAGGGTGTCGTTGGTGACGTGGCCGGCCCAGACGAGCTCCCAGACGGCAAGGAGCAGCTCGCTGTCGTTCGTCGACCCGACCGCGTCCGAGAGCTGGCGGAAGAACATCGCCCCCCGGGCGGCCAGGGCGTCGCGGACCTGGGTGGCCAAGGGCGACAGCTCGACCGGGACGGGTTCGGGGAGCAGCAGCGGGGCGGTGTCGGCCAGGTACAGGCCGACCCAGCCGTCGTCGGAGCCGAGCGCACCCGACCCGGCCCAGACGACCTCGCCGGAGGCGCACAGCTGGTCGAGCAGGCCCGGGTGGTAGCCGGGCAGGCGGGCGGCCAGGACCTGGCGCTCGAGGGCCGAGGCGGGCACGGCCGCGCCCTGGAGCTGCTCGACCGCCCGGAACAGGGCGTCGACATCGGCCGAGCGGGGCCCGGCCGGCCCGACCCCCTGCCAGGCGCCGAGGAACCGGGCCATCGCCTCCTGGGGGACGGGCTCGACCTCGCGGCGCAGGGCGGCCAGGGAGCGGCGCCGCAGCCGGCGCAGCACCTCGGCGTCCAGCCACTCGCGACCCGAACCGCCCGGGCGGAACTCGCCCTGGACGACGCGGCCGGCCGCCTCCAGCCGGGCCAGGGTCTGGGAGACCACGGCCACGCCAAGGCCGAGCCGGCGGGCCGGGTCGTCGGCCAGGAACGGCCCGTGGGTGCGGGCGTAGCGGGCGACCAGGTCGCCCACCGGGTCGGCCACCGGCTCCAGGAACGCCTGCGGCACCCCCACCGGCGGGGCGGCCCCCAATCCGTCGCGGAGCCGGGCCATGTCCTCGATGGCCACCCAGCGCTCCTGGCCGCCGACCCGCAGCCGCACCGCCCGCCGGGAGGCCTCCAGCTCGGCCAGCCAGCCGGGGGCGGCCGCCGGGTCGGCGCTGCGCGCGGCCGCCTCCTGCACGGTCAGGTCGCCCAGCAGTCGCAGGGCGTCGTGCAGGCCGTCGGGGTCGCGGACCTTGCGCTCGGGGGTGAGCAGCTGCAGCTCCAGCTCCAGGTCGGCCAGGGCGGCCTGGTCGATCAGGTCGCGCAGCTCCTCGCGGCCCAGCAGCTCGGCCAGGACCGACCTGTCCAGCGACAGGGCCTGGGCCCGCCGCTCGGCCAGGGGGGCGTCGCCCTCGTACATGAACGCGGCCACATAGCCGAACTGGAGGGAGCTGGCGAACGGCGACGGGAACGGGGTGTCGACCTCGACCACCCGGACCTGGCGGCTGGCCACCTGGGCCATCAGCTCCTTGAGGCCGGGCAGGTCGAACACGTCCTGGAGACACTCGCGCATGGTCTCCAGCACCACCGGGAACGAGCCGTACCTGGAGGCGACCTGGAGCAGCCCGGCGCTGCGCTGGCGCTGCTGCCACAGGGGCGTGCGCCGGTCGGGCCGGCGCCGGGGCAGCAGCAGGGCCCGGGCGGCGCACTCGCGGAAGCGGCTGGCGAACAGGGCCGACCCCCCGACCTCCCCCACCACGAGGTCCTCGATCTCGTCGGCGTCGAACAGGATCGACTCGGCGGCCGGGGCCTCGTCGACCTCGGGAAGCCGGACCACCACCCCGTCGTCGGTGTACATGGTCTGGACCTCGAGGCCGAGGCGCTCCCGGACCCTGGCCTCGATGGCCTGCGACCAGGGGGCGTGGACCTGGGCGCCGAACGGCGAGTGGACGCAGACCCGCCAGTCGCCGAGCTCGTCGCGGAAGCGCTCGACCACGATGGTGCGGTCGTCGGGCAGCACCCCGGTGGCCTCGCGCTGCTCGTCCAGGTAGGCGCCCAGGTTGGCGGCGGCGAGCTCGTCAAGGCCGGCCGCCCGCAGCCGCTCGGTCCGCGCCTCCGGGGTCAGGCCCGACAGCTCGCGCAGGAACCCGCCCAGGGCGCGGCCCAGCTCGACCGGCCGGCCCAGCATGTCGCCGTGCCAGAACGGCAGCTTGCCGGGCTGGCCGGGGGCCGGGGAGACCAGCACCCGGTCGTGGGTGATGTCCTCGATCCGCCAGCTGGAGGCGCCGAGGGTGAACACCTCCCCGACCCGGGACTCGTACACCATCTCCTCGTCCAGCTCACCGACCCGGGTGGCGCGCTCCCCGACCAGGTAGACGCCGAACAGGCCCCGGTCGGGGATGGTCCCGCCGGAGGTGACGGCCAGGCGCTGGGCCCCGGGCCGGCCGGCCAGCCGCCCCTCGACCCGGTCCCAGTTGAGCCGGGGCCGCAGCTCGGCGAACTCGTCCGAGGGGTAGCGGCCCGACAGCATGTCGAGCACGCTGTCCAGGGCGCTGCGGGGTAGCTCGGCGAACGGGGCCGCCCGGCGGACCAGGGCCTCGAGGTCGTCGACCGTCCAGTCGTCCATGGCCACCATGGCCACGATCTGCTGGGCGAGGACGTCAAGGGGGTTACGCGGGTAGCGCATGGCCTCGATGGCCCCGGCCCGCATGCGCTCGACCACGACCGCGCTCTCGACCAGGTCGCCGCGGAACTTGGGGAAGACGATGCCCCGGCTGACCGCGCCCACCTGGTGGCCGGCCCGGCCGATGCGCTGGAGCCCGGACGCGACCGAGCTGGGCGCCTCCACCTGGATGACCAGGTCGACCGCGCCCATGTCGATGCCCAGCTCCAGCGAGCTGGTCGCGACCACCGCCGGCAGCCGGCCGGCCTTGAGGTCCTCCTCGATCTCGGTCCGCTGCTCGCGGCTGACCGAGCCGTGGTGGGCCCGGGCCAGCTCGGTCTCGGCCAGCTCGTTGAGGTTGGCACAGAGCCGCTCGGCCAGGCGGCGCGAGTTGGCGAACACGATGGTCGAACGGTGGGCCCGGATCAGCTCGACCAGCCGCTCGTCGATGTGGGGCCAGATCGAGGACCGGTCGGGCACCCCGGAGGCCGACCCGCTGGCCGGGTCGTCGGAGGCCTCGCCGATGGCCGCCATGTCCTCGACCGGGACCACCACCGAGAGGTCGAACGCCTTCTCGCTCGGCGGGGCCACGACCGTGACCGGCCGGGGGCCGCCGAGGAAGCGGGCCACCTCGTCCAGGGGGCGGACGGTGGCCGACAGGCCGATGCGGCGGGCCGGCCGCTCCAGCAGCTCGTCCAGGCGCTCCAGGCTGAGGGCGAGATGTGCCCCCCGCTTGGTGGCGACCACCGAGTGGACCTCGTCGACGATCACCGTGTCGACGTGGGCCAGGGCTTCGCGGGCTCTGGAGGTGAGCAGGAGGAACAGCGACTCGGGGGTGGTGATCAGGATGTCGGGCGGGTGGGCGGGGAAGCGGCGGCGGGCCTCGGCCGGGGTGTCGCCGGTGCGCATCCCGACGGTGATGTCGGGCAGGGGCTCGTCCAGGCGGGCGGCGGCCGCCCGGACGCCGGCCAGGGGCGCCCGGAGGTTCCGCTCGATGTCGGCGGCCAGGGCCTTGAGCGGGGAGACGTACAGGACCCGGAGGCGCTCACGCTCTGGCACCGCCGGGGCGCCGGCCAGGCGGTCGATGGCCGACAGGAACGCGGCCAGGGTCTTGCCCGACCCGGTGGGGGCGACCACCAGCACGTCCTGGTCCTGGGCGAGGGCGTCCCAGGCGCCGACCTGCGCCTGGGTGGGCGCGGCAAAGGCGCCCTCGAACCAGCCTCGGGTCAGGGCTGAGAACCGCCCGAGCCCGTCGGGCGGCGAAGGTGCCGTCGCCATCCCTCCATGCTAGGCCCCAGTCCCGACAGCGGGCACCGGAGCTGGCGGCTCAGGCGGCGCCGTCCGGCCCTCGAGTGTCGGGCGGGCAGGGACGGCGTGGGCCGGCCTCGCCGGCCCACGTGCTCCTCTCAGCCGACCGGGGCGACCGGGATGCCCAAGAGCAGCGTGTACGTGCTGTTCGGGTCCAAGGAGGAGTTGCAGCTGGCCACCATCGACGCCGCCAGGGCCAGCTTCGTGGAGGAGGTCGTCTCCCCTGCCCTGCGATCCGGGCGGCCCGGCCGCGAACGGCTCGCCGCCCTCTGCGAGGGGTTCCCGAGCTATGTCGAGCGACGGGTGTTCCCGGGTGGCTGCTTCTTCGTGGCCACCGCGGCCGAGCTCGGGGCCCGGCCCGGGCGGGTCCACGACCGGGTCGCCGGCTACCAGCGGGAGTGGCGTGAGCTGCTGGAGCAGACCGCCCAGGAGGCCGGGAAGGCTGGCGAGCTGCCGGCCGGGACCGACCCGGCGCAGCTGGCCTTCGAGTTGTCGGCCATCCTGGCCGGGACGAACATCGTCGCCGTCCTGCACGACGACGACGCCGTCATCGACCATGCCCGTCGCGCCGTCACCGCGCGGCTGGGTGCCTGAGCTGAGTGGAGTGTCATCGGTGGCAAACTGGACCCGACCAGGATCTCGGGCCAAGGGTGGTGCTGCGCAGATGGGTTGGTTCGAACGACCGGAGTTCGGCGCCAACGTTGGGCTGATTGACGAGATCTACCGCCAGTACCTGGACAACCCGGAGTCGGTGAGCCCCGCCTGGCGGGACTTCTTCGCCGAGAACGAGCCCAGGGAGGACGGGGACGACGCGGCCGCCGAGGCGACCGCCGAGGGCCGGGTCGAGGCCGAGGGCGGCCAGGCCACCGACAAGGCCGCCCCACCGACCCCCCAGGAGGCCCCGGCCGAGGCGAAGGAGCCGGAGGCCAAGGCCCCGGCCACCGCCAAGGCCCCGGCCACCGCCGAGGCCCCGGCCAGGCCGCAGCCGAGGGCCGCCTCCGAGGGGGACGGCAAGGCCGAGCCTCAGCTCGTGCCGCTGCGGGGGGCGGCGGCCCGGATCGTCGAGGCGATGGAGGCCAGCCGGGAGGTGCCGACCGCGACCTCGGTCCGGACCGTGCCGGCGCGGCTGCTGGAGGTCAACCGCAGCGTCCTCAACGGGCACCTGCGCCGGCGCCAGGGCGGCAAGGTCAGCTTCACCCACATGATCGCCTACGCCGTGGTCAAGGCCCTTGAGGCCGTCCCGGTGATGACCACCATGTACCGGGAGGTGGACGGCAAGCCCAACGCCGCCCGGCCCGCCCACGTCAACCTCGGCCTGGCTGTCGACACCCGCCGGCCCGACGGGTCGCGGACCCTGCTGGTGCCCAACATCAAGCAGGCCGACACCCTCGACTTCGCCGACTTCGTCCGCGCGTACGAGGAGCTCATCGGCAAGGTCAAGGCGAACAAGCTGACCGTGCCGGACTTCGCCGATACCACCCTGACCCTCACCAACCCTGGAACCATCGGCACCGTCCTGTCGGTCCCCCGCCTGATGGCCGGCCAGTCGGCCATCATCGGCGTCGGCGCCATCGACTACCCGGCCGAGTACCAGGGCGCCGACCCCGACACCCTGGCCGACATGGGCATCGGCAAGGTCGTCACCCTGACCTCGACCTACGACCACCGCGTCATCCAGGGGGCCGAGAGCGGCGAGTTCCTGGCCCGCATGCACCGGCTGCTGCTGGGCGAGGACGACTTCTACGGAGACCTGTTCCGCGCCATGACCGTCCCGTACGTGCCCGTGCGGTGGCACAAGGACGAGAAGCCCAGCGAGGACTCGCTGGAGAGCATCGAGAAGCAGGCCAGCGTGCTCCAGCTGATCAACCTGTACCGGGTCCGGGGCCACCTGATCGCCAACCTGGACCCGCTCAAGGCCAAGCCGCCCCAGATCCACCAGGAGCTGGACCCGGCCAGCTACGGCTTCACCATCTGGGACCTGGAGCGGCGCTTTGTCACCGGCGGGCTGGCCGGTCAGCGCGAGCTGCCCCTTGGCGAGATCCTGCACATCCTGCGCGACGCCTACTGCCGCACCGGCACCGTCGAGTACATGCACAACTCCCACACCGACGAGAAGCAGTGGATCCAGGAGCACGTCGAGGGCGTCCCCCAGGAGCTGCCCAAGGAGGACCAGCTCCAGATCCTGCACAAGCTCAGCGAGGCCGAGGCGTTCGAGCGCTTCCTGCACAACAAGTACACCGGCCACAAGCGCTTCAGCCTCGAGGGCGCCGAGAGCCTGATCCCCATGCTTGACGCGGTCCTCGACAAGGCGGCCGACGACGACATGGAGGGCACGGTCATCGGCATGAGCCACCGCGGCCGCCTCAACGTGCTGGCCAACACCGTCGGCAAGAGCTACGGGGAGATCTTCGGCGAGTTCGAGGGCAACCTCGACCCGACCCTCACCCAGGGCTCGGGCGACGTGAAGTACCACCTGGGCGCCGTCGGCAAGCACGTCGCCCGCTCGGGCAAGGAGGTGCGGGTCGAGGTCGCCTCCAACCCCAGCCACCTGGAGGCGGTCAACCCGGTGGTCGAGGGCATCGCCCGGGCTCGCCAGGACCAGCTCGACCGGGGCGAGGAGGCGCCGGTCCTGCCCATCCTGATCCACGGCGACGCCGCCTTCGCCGGCCAGGGCGTGGTCGCCGAGACCCTCAACCTGTCCCAGCTGCGCGGCTACCGCACCGGCGGCACCGTCCACATCGTGGTCAACAACCAGGTCGGGTTCACCACCAGCCCCGACTACGGCCGCTCCTCCACCTACGCCACCGACGTGGCCAAGATGATCCAGGCGCCCATCTTCCACGTGAACGGCGACGACCCCGAGGCGTGCGTCCGCGTGGCCCGGCTGGCCTTCGCGTTCCGCCAGGAGTTCAAGAAGGACGTCGTCATCGACATGTGGTGCTACCGGCGCTACGGCCACAACGAGGCCGACGAGCCGTCGTTCACCCAGCCGCTGATGTACGAGCGGATCAAGAACCGCCGCCCGGTGCGCAAGCTCTACACCGAGGCCCTGGTCAACCGGGGCGACCTGTCGCTCGAGGACGCCGAGGGGTCGCTGGAGCAGTTCCGCCAGCGCCTCCAGCAGGCCTTCGACGACACCCACGACGAGGAGGACAGCCAGGTCGCCAAGGTCGAGCTGGAGCGGCCGGCCCCGATGGCCTCCGACCCGGCCGTCGACACGACCGTCGACCGGGCCACCCTGGACCAGCTGCTGGTCAAGCTGACAGAAGTCCCCGACGGCTTCAACGTCCACCCCAAGCTGGTCAGGTGGCTGGAGCAGCGGGCCGGGGCGCTGGAGCGCAACGCCGTCGACTGGGCGCTTGGCGAGGCCCTGGCCCTCGGGTCGCTGCTCACCCAGGGCCGCACCATCCGGCTGTCCGGGCAGGACACCCGGCGCGGCACCTTCAGCCAGCGCCACTCGGTCCTGGTCGACCAGCGCACCGGCGAGCAGTACACCCCGCTGGCCAACCTGGGCGAGGGCCAGGGCAAGTTCTTCGTCTACGACAGCCTGCTCAGCGAGTTCGCGGCCATGGGCTTCGAGTACGGCTACTCGGTGGCCAACCCCGAGGCCCTGGTGCTGTGGGAGGCCCAGTTCGGCGACTTCGTCAACGGCGCCCAGATCATCGTCGACCAGTTCATCTCGGCCGCCGAGGACAAGTGGGGCCAGCGGTCCAGCCTGGTCCTGCTGCTCCCCCACGGGTTCGAGGGCCAGGGCCCGGAGCACTCCAGCGCCCGCCTTGAGCGGTTCCTCGACCTGGCCGCCGAGGACAACATGCAGGTCGCCTACCCCTCGAACCCGGCCCAGTACTTCCACCTGCTGCGCCGCCAGGCCCTGCGGGCCAACCGCAAGCCCCTGGTGGTGATGACGCCCAAGTCGCTGCTGCGGCTGGCGGCGGCCCGCTCCACGGCCGAGCAGCTGACCGCCGGCCACTTCGCCGAGGTCCTGCCCGACGCCGAGCAGTCGTCGCCCGACGGGGTCAGGCGGGTCCTCCTGTGCTCCGGCAAGATCTGGTACGAGCTGGCCAAGCGGCGCCGCGACGAGGGGCTGGACGAGGTGGCCATCCTCCGGGTCGAGCAGCTGTACCCGTTCCCGGCCGAGGCGCTGCGAGCCCAGCTGGACGCCTACCCCAACGCCGAGCGCACCATCTGGGTCCAGGAGGAGCCGGAGAACATGGGCGCCTGGCGGTACGTGCGGCTCAAGGCCTTCGAGACGCTGGGAGTGCGGCTGGAACCGGCCTCCCGGGCCGAGGGCGCGGCCCCGGCCGCGGGCAGCGCGACCCTCCACCAGCAGGAGCAGCAGGAGCTACTCGACCGCGCGTTCGCCGGGTTAAGGTAGCGCTGCCTGTCCGCGACCAAGGAGGTGCCGCCATGAAGGTGCGCGACGTGGCGAGCAGCGCGGTGGTGGCGGTCGGCCCGGCCCAGTCGCTGCGCGAGGCGACCCAGCTGATGGCCAAGCACCGGGTCGGCTCGGCCGTGGTCCAGGACGCCGAGATGCTGATCGGCATCCTCACCGAGCGCGACGTGCTCATGGCTGTCGCGGCCGGCGACGACCCCGAGGCGGTCAGCGTCGAGCAGATGATGACCGCCGACGTGGTCACCGTCGGGCCCGACTGGGACCTGATCGAGGCGGCCAAGGTGATGGCCCGCCGCCGCATCCGGCACCTGGTGGTCTACGAGGGCGGCCAGCTCCTCGGGGTGCTGAGCGTCCGCGACGTCCTCCCGGCGGTCCTGCCGGAGTAGCCGGCGGCCGTGACCGGCCGGGGCGGGCCAGCCGGGCGGGTCCTCGGCGACCTGGTGCTCGCCGACCATCATTGCGCCAGCCTGCTCGCCACCTGGGCTCGGGCCGGGGGCGGCCAGTGGCCGGCCTGGCGGGCCAGCTTCACCGGGGCCTCGCGGCCCGCCAGCCTGGCCAGGGACGTGCCCGGGCTACTCGGCTACCGCCACTTCCTGACCGCCCTGGCCGCCCTGCTCGACGTTCCCGGGGAGCCCGGCGACCAGTCCACCGGGGGGCTGGGCCTGAGCCCCCCGGGTCCCCGGGCCGGCGAGGAGCTGGAGCGGGAGGTTGTCGCCAGGCGGGACGAGCTCGCCGCCGCCGACGCCGGCGGCTACCTGCGGCTGCTGCTCGACCACGCCGGCACCGCGGTCCTGCTGGTGGACGCCGGGGGCGGCGGCGACCAGGTGCTGAGCGTGGCCGAGCTGGAACGGGCCGCCGACCGGCCGGTGCACGAGATCGTCCGGCTGGAGTCCCTGGCCGAGGAGCTGCTCGCCCAGGGGGCGCCAACCGCCCGGTCGCTGGCCCGGTTCGTGGGCGGGTTCGAGGAGCGTGTGGGCACGGCCATGGAGCGGGGCGTGGTCGCCCTCAAGTCGATCGCCGCCGCCCGGGGCGGGCTGTGGCTGTTCACCGAGTCCGGCCAGGCTGACCGCCGCCGGGCCTTCACCAACCTGGACAAGGCCGCCTCGGCGGCCCGGTTCGAGGACCCGGTGCTGCTGCCGTTCCTGGTCCGGCGGGCCGCCGAGCTGGCCGCGACCCGCCAGGTGCCGCTCCAGTTCTCCACCGGCATCGGCGACGAGGACGTGTACCTTCCCCACGCCGACCCGGGCCTGCTCTGGCCGATGCTTCGCGACCCCCGCACCGAGGACTGCCCGGTGGTGCTGGTCGGCTGCTACCCCTATGTCGGCGGCGCCGCCCACCTGGCCGGCACCTACCCGCAGGTCCACATGGACCTGTCGCCCGGGATCTTCCTGGCCGAGCCGATCGCGACCCGGATGGTGTCGGAGGCGCTCGGCCTGTGCCCTCCGGGCAAGCTGCTGGCCGGGTCGGGCGGACGCGCCTACCCCGAGTCCCACTGGTGGGGCGCGGTCGTCTGGCGGCGGGCCCTGGCCCGGGTCCTGCGGGCCGAGGTCGACGCCGGCGGCCTCGACGACGCGGCCGCCCGGGACACGGCCCGGCGCATCCTGGCCACCAACGCCACCCGGCTGTACCGGCTCTAGGGAGCGGGGGCGAAGCGCAGGATGCGCCAGCTGCCCTGCTGCCTGACCAGCGTGCAGCGGTAGACGACGGCCGAGGCCCGGGTCGCCCTGACCTGCCGGCCCGACCCGGTCACCAGCCGGGCCGAGGAGCGCCCGACCCGGGCGACCACCACCCAGCTGCCGTTGCCGGGCCGGTGGGCGCTGAACACCTTGACCGGCATCCGCAGCCCGTCGAGGCGGCGACCGGAGTCGCGCAGCCGCGCGATCTCGGCCCGGTCCCTGGCCAGGCCGGCGGCCCCGGGCGCGTACACCGACTCGAGCAGCCCTGGGTCGCGCTCGCGCAGGGCGATCTCGCGCAGCATCATCAGCTCGCTGAAGCGGTTGACGATCCGGTCCCGGACCCGCATGGCCGCGGTCGACGCCGAGGCGACGGCGATCGCCTCGGCCTCCTGGCCGGCGCCGGCCGCCGGCCCCGCTCCCCGGGTCGCGACCACGCCCAGGGAGCCGCCCACGAACAGGCTGACCAGGACGACGGCGACGAACGTCAAGCCGACAGCGCTTTCCGCGCTCGACTGGGACGACGAATCAGGGTCGGTCTGCATAAAAGGAAAAAATGCGCAGGGATCAAGGCATGCTACGACGCGGGCAAACCCCTGGCAATCGTTCCGGCGCGCCGATTCAGGAGGAATTCGCCGGAGGGTCCTGCCGCGCTTGGAGGCGCCGCTCGGCGGCCAGGCGGCCGAGCCCCGCCTCCTCGCCGGGCTCGTCGTGGACGACGAACCGCATGGCCTCGGCCAGGCCCCGGTGCCCGGCCTCGGTGGCCACCAGCCGGTGCATCCGCTGGGCGACCAGCCGGTAGGCGGGATGGCCCTGGGGGGTGGAGCGCAGCTCAGCCAGGTGCATCAGCTCGCGGGCGTTCATGGTCATGGCGAACCGGACCCGGTGGGCCAGGCCGACGGCGTAGGCCGCCTGGGCCGGGAACCGCGGGATCAGGGCCGCGTACAGCCCGGCCGAGGCGGCCATGGCGGCCTCGAAGGGCTCGGCCAGCCCGGCCTCGGCGACGTCGCCGGGAAGGTCGTAGCCGAGGCCCGGGGTCAGCGGCTGCCACACGATGGTGCACATCCGGTGCCGCTGCAGGTCCCGGAAGGCGCCGTAGTCGGCGACCACGTCGAAGGTGTAGACGCTGCGCTCGAAGGCCCGCCCCGGCCGGTGGCGGCGGTTGCGCCGCTCGCCGACGTAGGCGGCCAGCAGCCGGGCCCGCTCGTCGGCCCCGAGCCGGGCCACCCGGGTGGCCACCTCGGCCTCGCCGATCCCCAGATTCGGGTAGGCGATGGCGGTCAGCACCTTGTCCTCGCCGGCCGGGTCGAACTCGGTGAGCCGGACCGAGGGGCCGGGCTGGGGGGCCGGGGGCGCGTCGCCGAGCACGGCCTCGACCACCTTGGCCGTCTCGGCGGCCGACTCGGCCAGGTAGCGGGACCAGGCCACCCCCCGGTCCTCGCGGTCGACCCGGTGCAGGAACGCCGGGATCACCTTGCGCAGCTCCTCCAGCAGCAGGTCGGCGTAGCTGCGGGCCTCGGGCAGGGCCGAGGCCCGCAGCCGCAGCAGGAGCGCCTCGTACGCCTGGCCGGTGGCGAAGATACCCAGGTTGGAGGTGGTGGCGGCCGGCAGCAGGCCGCGCAGCCCGTCAAGGGCGCGGGCCTTGACGGCCCGGCGCCAGGCGGCCTCGCTCGACCCGGGCTCGTGGGGCACGACCCTGCCCAGCTGCTCGGTGAGGGCGGGGAGCAGCTCGGCGTAGGTGGCGAACAGCCCGTCCATCACCCGCCGGTACTCCGGGCCGAGGTCGCTGGCGTCGACGTCGGGGTCCAGGTGGTAGCGCCAGCGGCCCCCGGGCCGGTCGGCGTAGGAGACATAGCGCGTCGACTGCTCCAGATAGGCGGCGAGGCGGCCCCACTCGAGCAGCTTGGTGAGCAGGTTGGACGCCTGCTCGCAGGCGACATGGGCCCCGCCCAGCTGGGCCACGCTGTCGTCGCCGTAGTCGTCGAAGACCCGCAGGTACAGCGCGGTCGCCCTGGCCTGGCCGACCGGGGAGGCCGATAGCGCCTCCTCCGACCGGGGCACTCCCTCGGGGTTCCCCGGACCCCGGCCGGACCCCCCCGCCCCCGGCGACTGGACGTCGTCTGCGAACTCGTCAAGGAACAGCCGGCGCAGGGTCTTGCCGGAGCGGGAGTAGCGGGCGAACAGGGCCCCTTTCACGGTCTCGGGCAGGTTGCGCAGGGCGAACACCGGCCGGTCGAGGTTGGTCACGTACGGGGCCAGGCGGGCCTGCTCGTCGGGCGTGAACTCCTCGGCCCAGTAGGCCGGCCGGGGGGTCATGCCAGCCCCAGCAGCGGCTCGAGGCCGACGGTGAGCCCGGGGCGGGCGGCGACGGCCTGGACGGCCAGCAGCACCCCGGGCATGAACGAGGACCGGTCGAGTGAGTCGTGGCGCAGGGTCAGCACCTCGCCCTGACCGCCGAAGATGACCTCCTGGTGAGCGACCAGCCCGGGCAGGCGGACCGAGTGGACCCGGACCCCGTCGACCTCGCCGCCCCTGGCCCCGGCCACCGACTCGCCGCCGGGAGAGGCGCCCGGGCTCCGCGGCTCCCGGGCGGCCGCGATCGCCCTGGCCGTTCGCAGGGCGGTGCCCGAGGGGGCGTCGGCCTTGCCCTGGTGGTGCAGCTCGATGACCTCGGCGGCCGGGTAGAAGCGCCCGGCCACGGCCGCGAAGTGCATGGCCAGCACGGCCCCGAGGGCGAAGTTGGGCGCCCAGACGACGTTGCCGTGGTCGGTCTTGCCGGCCAGGGCGGCCAGGTCGTCAAGCAGCTCGGC
>JASLIH010000581.1 GCA_030152105.1 Actinomycetes bacterium | reverse complement strand
CCGTCTGCTCGTCGCCGAGGCGAGCTTCACGGTCGCGCCCGGGGACGTGGTCGGGCTGGTCGGGCCCAACGGGGCCGGCAAGACGAGCCTGCTGCGGTCGGTGAGTGAGCGGGCCACCTCGAAGCGGGACCCGGCCGTCACCCTGGTCGGGGAGCTGGCCTGGCTGCCCCAGGAGTCGCCGCCGACCACGGCCTCGACCGGGCTGGCCCGGCTGCTGTCGGCCCGCGGGCTGGACCAGGCCCGCCACGAGCTGGAGGAGGCCCGGCGGCGGATCGACCAGAGCGCCGACAACCGGGTCCGCGACCGGGCCATCAAGCGGTTCTCCGGGCTCCAGGAGCGGTTCGAGGCCGAGGGCGGGTACCGGGCCGAGGCCGAGGCCCGGCGGGTCGCGGCCGGGCTCGGCATCCCGGCCAGCGGGCTCGACCGGCCGTTGTCGGGGCTGTCCGGTGGCGAGCGGCGCCGGGTCGAGCTGGCCCGTGTGCTGCTCAGCCAGGCGACGACGCTGCTGCTGGACGAGCCCACCAACCACCTGGACGCCGACGCCAAGCGCTGGCTGGCCGGGTTCCTGGCCGACTTCACCGGCGGCATCCTGCTCGTCTCCCACGACCTGCCCCTGCTGGACCGCGACGTCACCGGGGTGCTGGTGCTCGACCCGCTCACCGCCTCGATCGAGACCTACAAGGGCACCTGGACCCAGTACCTGGCCGCCAGCGAGGTACGGGCCCGGTCCGAGGCCAAGCACCGAAAGGTCCTGGAGCGCGACATCAAGCGGCTCTCGGCCTTCGTGGAGAAGTATCGGCACTCGAACGAGGACATGGCCCGGCGGGCCATGGTCACCGAGCGCCGGGTCGAGAAGATGAAGTCCAACCTCACTCCCGAGCGCAGGTCGGGGCGCAAGGTGGCGGTCCGCTTCCCCGACCCGCCGCCCTCGGGCCGGTTCCCGCTGGACGCGGTCGACCTGTCCCGCTCCTACGGCGGCCCGCCGGTGTTCAAGCACGTCAGCTTCGACCTCCAGCGGGGCGAGCGGCTGCTGGTGCTGGGGCTGAACGGGGCCGGCAAGACCTCGCTGCTGCGCATCCTGGCCGGGATCGACACCCCTGACGAGGGCGAGGTCCGCCTCGGCCACGGGGCCGAGCTGGGCTACTACGCCCAGGAGCACGAGGGCCTCGACCCGGCCGCCACCGCCATGGAGTCGCTCCGCGAGGTCGCCAAGGCTCCCGACGACGTGCTCCGGGGCGTCCTCGGCCACTTCCTCCTCGGCGGCGACCAGGCCTACCAGCCGGCCCGGACCCTGTCGGGGGGCGAGAAGACCAAGCTCGCCCTGGCCCGCCTGGTCCTTGGCCGCCACAACGTCCTGCTCCTGGACGAGCCCACCAACAACCTGGACGTCCAGGCGGTCGAGGCCGTCCGGGCGGCCCTGGAGACCTACAGGGGCTCGGTGATCCTGGTCAGCCACGACACCCCGTTCGTCCAGAGCTTCGAGCCCGACCGGGTCCTGCTCATGCCCGACGGGGCCCTGGACGTCTGGAGCGAGGACTACCTGGACCTGGTGGCCCTGGACTGACCGGCTGTTCGCGAGGGCGTGACGGGGCAGGAGGCTGACGTGGCCACCGTGGCCATCCTGGGGGCGGGGGCCATGGGCAGCGCCCTGGCCACCCCGGCGGTCGCCGCCGGCAACCGGGTGCGGCTCTGGGGGACCTGGCTGGACGACGCCATCCTGGCCGAGCTGCGGGCCGGCCGGCCCCACCCCCGGACCGGCGTCCGGGTCGACCCCCGGGTCGGGCTGCACGACGCCGGCGGCCTGGTCGCAGCCCTCGACGGCGCCGACCTGGTCGCGGTGGCGATCA
The DNA here is from genome assembly GCA_030152105.1 of Actinomycetes bacterium. Next base: position 2,352 of record JASLIH010000581.1, on the reverse strand, counting down.
GCTCCGACGGGGTGCTCGAGGTGGCGCGCCGGGCGGCCAGCGCAGGGCTGACGCCGGGGACCCCGCTGCTGCTCTGCACCAAGGGGTTCGGGCGCCGGCCCGACGGGCGGGTCGGGCTGCTCCCGGCCCTGGTCACTGCCGCCCTGGGCGACCAGCTGGGGGCGAGCTGCCCGGTCGTGGCCGTCGGCGGGCCCTGCAAGGCCATCGAGGTCGCCTCCGGTCGGCCGACGGCGGCGGTGTTCGCGGCCGCGGACGAGGCGGTCGCCGGCCGCTGCGCGCTGGCCCTCGGGACCCCCGCCTACCGGGTCGAGCCCAGCGGCGACCTCGACGGGGTGGAGGCAGCCGCCGCCACCAAGAACATCTACGCGATCGCCGTCGGCGTCTGCCACGGCCTCACCGAGGCCGGCGGCGAGCCCTGGCACGACCTGGCCGCCGCCACCTTCACCCAGGCCGTGGCCGAGATGCGGCGCCTGGCCGTCGCTCTCGGGGGTCGCGAGGAGACCGTGCTCGGCCTGGCCGGGGTCGGCGACCTGGAGGTCACCTCGCTGTCCGGGCGCAACCGGGTGCTCGGCACCAGGGTCGGACGGGGCGAGCCCCCAGGCGAGGCCATGGCCGCCATGGCCGCCGCCGGTCAGACGGTCGAGGGCGTCCCCGCGGCCCGCCTGGCCCGCGAGCTGGCCGCCCAGCTCGCCCCCGGGCCGCCCGGCGAGGCCGGCGACCCGCCGGTCGGGCTGCCACTGCTCGAGGCGGTCAACCGGATCCTCGACGGCGCACCCGACCCGGCCGCCCTACTCGCCGGGGCCGTCCTCCCCCGGTGACGGCGCCGGCAGGCGGCCGGCCCGGCGCAGGCTCTCGCGGAGCAGGAACTCGATCTGGGCGTTCACACTGCGCAGGTCGTCGGACGCCCACCGCTCAAGGGCGTCGTACAGGCGCCGCTCGATGCGCAGCGGGTAGACCTTGCGGTCCGCCATGGGGCCGTCAGGTGTACAGCGAGCCGCTGTTGACGACCGGTTGGGCACCCCGGTCGCTGACCAGCACCACCATCAGGTTGGAGACCATGGCGGCCTTGCGCTCCTCGTCCAGGTCGACGATGTCGCGCTCGTTCAGGCTGCTCAGGGCGTGGTCGACCATGCCGACGGCCCCTTCGACGATCCGCTGGCGGGCGGCAACGATGGCGTCGGCCTGCTGACGGCGGAGCATGTCGGCGGCGATCTCGGGGGCGTAGGCGAGCCGGCGCAGCCGGGTGTCGAGCACCACCACCCCGGCGACGTCCAAGCGCTCCTGGAGGTCGGCCAGCAGGGTGGCGATCACCCGGTCGGCGGCCCCCGCAGCGACTCCTGGCCCTCCTCGTAGCTGTCGTAGGGGAACACGCTGGCCACGTGGCGCACGGCCGTCTCCGCCTGGATGTCGACGAACCCCTTGTAGTCCTCGACGTCGAAGGCGGCCTGGGCGGCGTCGCGGAGCTGCCAGGTGATCACGGCCGAGATCTCGATCGGGTTGCCGTTGGCGTCGTTGACCTTGAGCACGTCGGTGTCCAGGTTCCGGATCCGCAGCGACAGGTTGCGCCGGCTGGTCAGGGGGTTGACCCAGTGGAACCCAGAGCGCCGCACCGTGCCCATGTAGCGGCCGAGGAGGACGGCCACCTTGGCCTGGTTGGGCTGGACGACGAGGAACCCGTTGAGCGCCACCAGCAGCAGCAGGCCGAGCAGGGCGGCACCGGCGAGGCCGCTCCAGGACACCGCGTCCCCGCCGGTGAGCGAGCTGAGCAGCAGCGCGGTATCGGCCGCGGCCAGCAGGAGCCAGATGGCCGCCGCGGCCAGGCCGGGGATGGTGGGCTTGAGGTCGCGGTCCCTGGTGGCCATGCCGTCCCTCCGTGATACGAGAGTGACAAGAAGGGGGCCGAGGGGTCCCCCCGGAACCCCTCGGCCCGCCCGGCCCCCCCGGCCGTCAGGCTGTCGGTGCCACCGCGTGGCGGCGCCCGGCCAGCCCGAAGTACAGACCGAGCGCGGCGCTTGCCAGGTGCAGCGCGTTGTCCGGCTGGTTGATGTTCAGGATGTTCAGGTCCGAGGTGCCGTTGATGAACAGCCCCAGGACCCCGACCACGAGGTACACGGCGCCGATCAGGATGCTGACGGCGCGGGCGCTCGCCTCGCTGCGGGACGAGGCCAGCCACAGGGCCCCGACGGCCAGGTGGACGATGTTGTGCAGCGGGTTGACCCCGAACAGCAGGAGCTTGTCGTCCGAGGTGGCGGCGAAGCCGCCGAACCCGGTGAACGCGAACCCGAGCAGGCCGACGAGCAGGTAGACGGCTCCGAAGACCTGAGCGAAACGCTGGACGGGCATGTGCTGAGA
>JASLIH010000505.1 GCA_030152105.1 Actinomycetes bacterium | reverse complement strand
AGGACTTCCAGTTCGGGGTGTGCGCCACCGCCTCCAGCGACCCACACTGCACCGTTGACCCAGGCACCGTCCCCAAGGCGATGGACGTCATCACCCCGGCCGGGGTGAGCCAGGCCGAGGAGCTCGACTACACGATCAACCGGCCTGTGACCGTTCAAGGGGTGCTCATCCCATAGCCCCTCCCCTCCGGAGGGCTACAACCATCCCTGTCGCTTGGCCCAGCGCAACAAGATGGCCGACATGGCGATCATGGCCGCCAAGACCACCGCCAGGTGGGCGAAGTCGGTGTGGTCATTGACGATGATGTTCATCCCGTACACCGACGACAACGCGGTGATCGGCAAGGTCAGCACGGCGATCAGGGCGAGGCGTTCGGCGGCGATCGTTACCTTGGTGTCGGTCCGGGCCTTGTAGAACTCGATCACCCCCTCCAGGTAGCGGATCTGGCCGTCGGCCACCCCGGCGACCCGGGCGAACTGGTCCTCCAGGTCGGCCACCAGCGGCTGGCAGTCAGGGGGGATGAAGCGGCCCAGCGCCGCCATCCGCTGGTAGATCTGGTGGCCCAGGGTCACCATGTTGGACACCGCCAACAGCGCATGGCGGGTGCCGAACAGCTCCTCCAGGAACTGCTCAGGGTCGCCCAGATGGCCAGAGGTGACCCGCTGCTCCAGCGGCCACACCTGGCGGGTGACGGTCTCCACGAACGCCTCCTGGCCTTGGGCCATGGCCGAGACGATCGCATAGGACAGCTCGAACGCCGACCGGGGACGCAGCCGACCCGCCTCGATCCGCCCCAACACCGCGTGGGTCTCGCGCATCGCGGCCTCGGGGGTGACCGCCGGGTTCACCGGGCCGTGGACGGTGACCACATAGCGGGGGCCGATGAACTGGTCGAGTTCGACGTAGTGGACGTGGCCGCCCGTGCCCAGTTCGGGGGCGTGCAGGATGACGAAGATGTAGTCGCGGTAGGCGCGGACCTTGGGCACGGCGTTCCGCTCGATGCAGGCCTGGACGGCCAGGGGGTGGAACCCGAAGACCTCTCTCAGGACCTGGGCGGCCTCTTCGTCGCACTCGGGGATGTCCACCCAGACCAGCCCATCGTCGCGGGCCAGCAGCCGCTCCAACTCCCCCACCGGATGCCGCTCGATCGCCTCATCGGACACCAAGCGAACGTCCATCCGCCCGCACCTCCTTGGAGTAGTGATTCCCGCATCCAGTCTGCCGCCACAGCGATCACGCCGAGCGTCGGGAGGTGACCCTGGGCATCGGTCTGTTCCAAGGCTGAGCCTCGTTGCTGCCCGGCCCGTGGGTTGTGGACCACCAGGTGTGGCTGGCGGCTCTGGCAACGCGCGATGATGCCCAGACAGCGCAGCGCACTAGCGACCCGTTCTCGCTCGGGCCTCCCGGATTGTTTGGGCCAGTGCCGGACCTGAGCGACGCGGCGGGTGTGGCACTGGGGAGGCGTGATGGCCAGCGCGCGAACGACCTACCGGGGCGGACGGGATGGCGACGGCGCCGCGGCGGCCGCGGACCCCTTCGTCTGGGTCAGCCTGCGCGACCCCAGCCCCGACGAGCTGGCGGCCGTCCAGGCCGAGTTCGGCCTGGCGGCGCCGCTGGTCGACGACCTGGCGGCGCCGGCGCGACGACCGGTGCTGGAGCTCACTGGCGAGCTGCTGTTCGCGGTGGTCAAGACGACCACCTGGGTGGCCGCCGAGGAGGCCGTCAGGCTCGGGGAGGTGCAGCTGGTGCTCGGCGACGGCTTCGTGGTCAGCGTCGACCGCGACGGGGCCGTGCTGGAGCGCGTCCGTCAGGACCTGGATGATGACCCCGAGCTGGTCGGTGCCGGGCTGGCGGCGGTGCTCCCCTGCGTCGTCGACCACGCCGCCGAGAGCTACGGCCCCGTCCTGGGCGCGCTCAACGACGCCGTCGAGGAGGTCGAGGAGGCGGTCTTCTCCCCGGCCGGGTCCCGGCCGACCGAGCGCATCTACCGGCTCTCCCGCCAGGTGCTGGAGTTCCGGCGAGCCGTGGCCCCGCTCACCGAGATGCTCGACCGCCTGGCCGCCGACTCCTCGACCGCCACCGGCGAGCGACTCAGGCAGCGCTACCGCGAGCTGCGCGCCCACCTGCTCCATCTGGTCGAGTTGGCTGACGGCCTCGGCAACCTGCTCGCCAACGTGCTCCAGGCCAACCTGACCGAGATCTCGGTGCGGCAGAACGACGACATGCGCCGGATCTCGGCCTGGGTGGCGATCTGGGCCGTGCCGACCCTGCTCGCTGGCATCTACGGGATGAACTTCCGGCACCTGCCGGAGCTCGAGTGGGCCTTCGGCTACCCGGTCGTGCTGGCGGTGATGGTGCTCATCTGTCTGGGCTTGTACCGCGGGTTCCGGCGCAGCGGCTGGCTGTAGCCGGGCGGCGTCCCGTTCGTTCGTCTGGTGTTAGGTGAGGCCGGCCCGGAGCGAGTCCAGGAACAGCCCCAGGAACAGGAGCGTGCCGAGCGCCGCGCCGGCAGTGAGGAGCAGGCGCTGGGTGCTCCAGCGCTGGATCGAGATCCGGTCCCGCGGCGGCGCCAGCCTCCGGAACACCTCGAGTAGCGGGCGCCCGTCGGCCTTCATCTTGGTCTGCAGCTCGGTCGGGATGGTGAGGCCGACCGCCGACGCGAAGGCCTCGGCGATCTCGTCGGGCGTGAACACCCTGGTGGCGCGGGCGTAGACCCGCTCCGGGTCGCTCCGCAGGGCCAGGGTGAGCAGCATGTTGGAGAGGTCCACCGCCTGGCGCCACGGCGAGGGGCGGACCTCGAGCGCGGAGACGTCCACCAACTGGAGGTGGCCCCCCTGGACCAGGAGGTTGGCCGGCTTGATGTCGCGGTGGGCCACGCCGATGTCCCAGAACGTGCGCACCATGGCCAGGCCCTCGTCGATCACCTGCTCGTCGACCTGGGAGTCGCCCAGGTTCCTGGCGTTCTCGAAGAACTCGGTGACCAGCATGTATTCCTGGTTCGGGGTGAGCTCGACCAGGCCGTAGGTCCTGGCCACCCGCACCCCGTAGTCGGCGAGCAGCCGCAGGGCGTAGTCCTCGTAGGCGGCCAGCCGGCGCACCGAGCCCACCGCCGTCTCGTCCTCGAGCTGGCCGTACAAGATCGTGCGCCCGAACCGGTACCAGCGGTCGGCCCGCTCATGGCTGGTCGAGTAGATCTTGCCGAACACCCTGCTGCCGTCCAGCAAGGTCATCCGCAGCGGGGAGGACCCGCCGGAGCCCTCCAGGCCGAACTCCTTCACCTCGGCCACGGTCAGGCCGAGCTGGTCGGCCATGGCACGGACGATCGCCGCGCCGCGCTCCCCGCCGAGGTCCAGGTGGGCGGCGTTGCCCCGCTTGCCGTAGGTGACCGGGAAGCCCTCCTCGGGAACTAGCCACCGGAACGCCACGTCGGCCACGCAGGGCGCCAGCACCGCCGCGTACGCCATGGCGACCAGGTAGTCGCCAGCCAGGTACAGCTCGGCCAGCACCACCAGCACCAGCGCGGCGGCGACCCCGGCCCGCAGCCGGTTCCGGGCGCGGCCGCGGGGTGCCAGGACGAAGGGCATCGCGTACAGGGTGATGGCCAGCGTGGAGATCGACTTGGAGGGGAACGCATAGGCCCCGCCGTCGGCCAGGACCGGCACGCTGGGAGCCGGGAGCTCGACGAACAGCAGCCGGACCACGACCCAGTCGGTGACCACCAGCGTCACCAGGAAGACCACCAGGTGGCGGAAGCGCCCGTACACCACCAGGACCACGACGGTGGCGACGCGGAGCACCATGACCGCCGTGAAGGTGGTGAGCAGGGCGACGACCTTGGCGGCGTCGGTGAGGGCCGAGGTGCGGAAACGGGTGAACCAGTCGAGGACCGTCTGGTCCATCCTCTGGACCAGGTCGGTGGTCTGGATGAGGGCGTTCAGGGCGGCCCCGAGGACCAGCACCGCGGCCAGGACCCAGATCCAGCGGGTCCAGCGGTCCTCCCGCGGGAGGGGCGGAGGCTCACCCGACGGACGGCGCCGTCCCTGACGTCCGCGTCGGGGTCCCTCGGTGATGTCGGTCGCGCGCCCTGGCATGGGGTCTGTCATCGGCACCATGATGACCTCGTATCCTGGCTGTCATGCGCTGCCATGTCTTTGCCGCCGGCTGTCGCGGTGGTAGACGGAAGGTCGCAGCCGGCGTCGCAGTCATGCTCATCGTGGTACTTGGCGGCTGCGGCGACCAGACAGCGCCGCCCGCACCAGCAGGCGAACAGGTCCGGGATGGGTTCGCGGTCCTGGTGTTCACCCGCACAACCGGGTTCCGTCACGCCTCGATCGACGACGCGGTGGCCGCGATCCGGCGGCTCGGCGCCAGCCACGGCTTCGCCGTGGATGCGACCGAGGATCCCGAGCAGTTCCGGGACGTCGTCCTCAGACGCTACCGCGCGGTGGTGTTCGTGTCCTCGACGGGAGAACCGCTGGGCCCGGCCCAGAAGGCCGCACTTGAGCGCTGGGTGCAGGCTGGCGGCGGCTGGGTCGGCGTTCATGCCGCCGCTGACGCCTTCTACGACTGGCCCTGGTATGGCGAACTCGTCGGCGCCTGGTTCCGGCGTCACCCGCCCGTCCAACGGGCGACCGTCCGCGTGACCGATCGGGGTCATCCGTCGACCGAGTCGCTTCCGGCTGAATGGACGCGCACCGATGAGTGGTACGACTTTGGCACCAACCCGCGCGGTCGCGTGCAGGTACTTGCGACCGTCGACGAGTCGACCTACCAGGGTGGCGGCATGGGCAATGACCATCCCGTCACCTGGTGCCACGAGCAGGGCCGCGGACGGGCCTGGTACACAGCTCTTGGTCATACTGAGGCGAGCTGGTCCGAGCAGCGGTTCCTGGCCCACATCCTCGGCGGCGTCCAGTGGGCGGCAGGCGTCGACTAGCTCGCCGCCGCGCCAGTGGCGGAGGGTGGCGCCATGGTGCTCCCGACGCCGCGATGCAGGCCGTCAAGGTCCGGTGCGCGGCCGGTGCGTGAGGACGCGCCGATGTCTAGGCGCGGATCCTGGTCACCGTCTCATCCGACCGACCGTTCCACCCGACCAGCAGCGTCAGGGGATCCCTGAGCGTCGGGCTTCCGCCGGGCTTTACGGACGCGGGCGAGCCCGTGAGCCAGCCCGCGGAGCTGGCTGGGGAGGCGCCGGTGGGCCGGGTCGCGGCTGGCGACGGCGAACGCCACCAGGGCGAGGCCGAGCAGCAGCGCCCAGCGCCGATGGGCACCGTCCCAGACGCCGCTGCCCGGCTGGGCGTACAGCCCGATCCGGGCGGGCAGCAGGAAGGCGGCGCTGGTAAGCGCGAGCAGGGCGGGCGCGGCCACCCCCCCGCCGCGCCGCTCGGGTGCGAGGTGTGACCCGGCGGCAGCGAGCGCCACGGTGACCGCCAGCAGCGCCGCCGCCTCCACGGTGAGCGCCGCGACCGGCAGCGGCAGCCCGGGGTGGACCACCCGGACCCGCCACACCACCCCGACCCACCAGGCGGCCGCGGCGGGCAGCAGCAGCGCCACCCGCAAGCTCCGGCGCAGCAGCAGCGACCCGGCCACGCCCTCGGTGGTGGGCTCGCTGGGATCGTCGAGCAGGAAGGCGCAGCCGAGCGCGCCAGCCGTCATGGTAATCCGCAGCCACAGCACCAGGCGCGCCGCCGGCAGCTCCAGACCCGGCCGCACGGCGAGCGCGAGCAGGCCGAGGCTCAGGGCGAACCCGGCCAGCGGC
>JASLIH010000482.1 GCA_030152105.1 Actinomycetes bacterium | reverse complement strand
ACCTCGTGCCCGGCTGGATCCAGTCGGTGGCCAGGTACAACCCGGTCGAGTGGACCGTCCAGGCGGGCCGCGAGGCGCTCACCGCGTCGCCCGACTGGGGTCTGGTCCTGAGCCGGGCCGCCCTGCTGGCCGCCCTGTGCGGCGCCTGCACCTGGCTGGCCACCCGCGCCTTCCGGGCCTACCAGCACTCCATCTGACCCCCCTGCGCCGGCGGGAGTAGCGGCAACGGCCCGGCTACTCCCGCCGGGGTAGGCGACAAGCGTCCCGGGGTCGATGACGACCGCCGCCGGGGTGGCCTACCGTTCTCTTCATGCGCACCGCCAGCGAGGTTCCCGCCCGGCCGGACCGGGGCCTGTTCGGCATCGTCCCCCCGGGCCGGCCCACCGACGTGGCCGTGGCCGCGCTGGTCGCCGTGGCCCAGCTCGGCCTGACCACCCTCGCCGCCCGGCGCCAGCCGGACCGCCAGGCGCTGGACCTGCTGGCCTATCTGCTGCTGGCCGTCGGGCCGGTGGCCCTGCTGTGGCGGCGGCGGTCCCCGGCGGTGGTGCTGGCCGTGGTCATGGCCTCCAACGTCCTCTACTTCGGTCTCGGCTACCCCTACGGGCCGGCCTGGCTGGCCCTGATCGTTGCCTTCTGGACCGCGGTGACCGGCGGGGCGAGGCGGGTCGCCTGGGCCACCGCCGTCGTCGGGCTGGCCGCCTACTTCACCCTGGCCGCCCTGCTCGACCGGGTCGGGCCGGCCACCGCGGCCACCATCGCCGCCCACCTGGGCTGGCTGCTGCTGGTCCTCTCCGTGTCCGAGATCGCCCTGGCCGCGCGGCAGCGCCGCCAGGCCGCCGAGCGGACCCGGGCCGAGGAGGCCAGGCGGCGGGCCGGTGAGGAGCGCATGCGCATCGCCCGCGAGCTGCACGACGTGCTCGCCCACAACATCTCCCTGATCAACGTCCAGGCCGGCGTGGCCCTGCACCTGATGGACGAGCAGCCGGGCCAGTCCCGCACCGCCCTGGTGGCCATCAAGCAGGCCTCCAACGACGCCCTGGGGGAGCTGCGGTCGGTGCTGGACGTGCTCCGCCAGGGCGACGAGGCGCCGCCGCGGGCCCCGGCCTCCGGCCTGGCCCAGCTGGACAGCCTGGTCGCCGGGGCCGGCGCGACCGGCCTGGAGGTGCGCACCCGGGTCGAGGGGCTGCCCCGGCCCCTGCCGGCCGGGACCGACCTGGCCGCCTTCCGGATCGTCCAGGAGTCGCTGACCAACGTGACCCGCCACGCCGGCCCGGCCAGCGCCACCGTGCTGGTCCGCTACGGCCCCGACGACCTGACCGTGCGGGTCGACGACGACGGCCGCGGCCCCGTGGCCGCCACCGGCCCCGGCAACGGCAACGGCAACGGCATCCGCGGCATGCGCGAGCGGGTGGCCGCCCTCGGGGGCGAGCTCACCACCGGCCCCCGCCCGGGCGGCGGCTTCCGGGTCCAGGCCCGCCTTCCCATCGACGAGAGCGGAGACCAATGATCCGGGTGCTGCTGGCCGACGACCAGGCGCTGGTCCGGGCCGGGTTCCGGGCGCTGCTGGACGCCCAGGAGGGGATCGAGGTGGTCGGCGAGGCCGCCGACGGCGACGATGCGGTCCGCCTGGCCCGGGCCCTGCGGCCCGACGTGGTCCTGATGGACATCCGCATGCCCGGTGTCGACGGGCTGGAGGCGACCCGGGCCATCGCCGCCGACGAGCTGCTGGCCGGGGTCCGCATCGTCATCCTCACCACCTTCGACCTCGACGAGTACGTGTTCGAGGCCCTGCGGGTCGGGGCCAGCGGCTTCCTGGTCAAGAACACCGAGCCGGCCGACCTCATCCGCGGGGTCAGGGCCGTGGCCGAAGGCGACGCCCTGCTCTCGCCCGGGGTGACCAGGCGGCTGGTGGCCGAGTTCGCCACCAGGGCCAGGGAGCCCCGCCCGGCCCCCGAGCTGGGCCAGCTCACCGACCGCGAGCGCGAGGTCATGGGCCTGGTCGCGGCCGGCCTATCCAACGACGAGATCGCGGCCAAGCTGGTCGTCAGTCCGGCCACGGCCAAGACCCACGTCAGCCGGGCCATGGTCAAGCTCGGGGCACGCGACCGGGCCCAGCTGGTCGTCTTCGCCTACGAGTCCGGCCTGGTCCGTCCCGGCTGGCTCGCCTGACCGTCCGTCCGACGAAAGGAGCAGCATGCGATCCACCATCACCGGCCTCCAGATGGGCATCCGCGTCATCTGGTTGGTCCAGCTCGTCCTCGGGGTGCTCTTCTGGACCGGCAACGCCCTTGGCCTGGTCGACCTGCACCAGCTGCTCGGCATCCTGCTCGTGCTCGGGCTCTGGACGATGGCCGCCCTGGCCCACCGGGCCGGGGTGCCGGCCGGCCTGGTCGCCGCGGCCGCCGTCTGGGGCCTGCTCGTGCCCATCGTCGGCCTGACCCAGCGGGACCTGTTTCCCGGCTCGGCCCACTGGGTCATCCAGGTCGTGCACCTGCTGCTCGGGATCGGCCTGATCGGGCTGGCCGAGAACCTGGCCACCCGGGCCAAGGCCCGCCTGGCCCCGGTCGCCTGACGGGCCGGGCGCCATGCCCGAGACCGTCGACGTGGCCGTCGTCGGTGGCGGCGTGATCGGGCTGTCGGTGGCCCGCGAGCTCCGCCTGGCCGGGGTCGACCGGGTGCTCGTCCTGGAGCGGGAGGCCTCGGTCGGCCAGGGGTCGTCCTCGCGGGCCAACGGCGGCGTCCGGGCCCAGTTCACCACCAGGGCCAACATCGAGTTCTCGGCCTTCTCCATCGCCGAGCTGGAGCGTCTCGACGCCGCCACCGGCCTGCTCGGCTTCCACCAGACGGGCTACCTGCTGCTGTGCGGCACCGAGGCCGGGCGGGAGGGGCTGGCCGCCGCCTTCGAGCTCCAGCGCTCCCTGGGCGTCGACGTGCGCTGGCTGGCCCCGGGCGAGGCGCTCGAGCTGGTCCCGTTCCTGCGCCCCGACGGGCTGCTGGCCGCCACCTTCCACGCCCGCGACGGCTTCCTCGACCCCCACGGGGTGGTCGCCGCCCTGCGCGCCGAGGCCGACCGCCTGGCCGCCCGGGTGGTCACCGGCGCCGAGGTGACCGCCGTCGAGCCGGTCCCGGGCGGGGGCCTTGAGCTGCGCGCCGGCGACCGGACGGTGCGGGCCGCGGTGGTGGTCAACGCCGCCGGGCCGGCCGCCGGCCGGGTCGCCGCCCTCTGCGGGGCCGACCTGCCGGTGGCCCCGGTGCGCCGCAACCTGGCCTATGTCCGCGAGCCGGAAGGCCCCGGCGGGCTGATCCCCATGTGCGTCGACCTGGACACCGGGGTGCTGATCCGCCGGGAGGCCGGCGGCGGGTTCGTGGTCGCCTGGTCGGACCCCGAGGACCCGTCGTCCTGGGACACGACCGTCGACCCCAGGTTCCTCGAGCAGCTGGCCCAGCGGGTCGGCAACCGCTTCCCGCTGCTCGAGGACCTCCCGCTCGACCCGCGCCAGTGCTGGGCCGGCCTGTACCCGGAGACCCCCGACCACCACGCCGTCATCGGCCCCGACCCGCTGGTGCCGGCGCTGGTGCACTGCGCCGGCTTCGGCGGGCACGGGGTGATGCACGCCCCGGCCGCCGGCCGGGCCGTGGCCGAGCTGGTCACCCTTGGCGGCTGCCGCACCTTCGACCTGCACCCGCTGCGCCCGGCCCGGTTCGCCGAGGGCGACCTGGTCGTCGAGACGGCCGTGTTGTGACGATCGCGCTCTACCAGTAGTGCGAGCGGTTCTTCGTGGTCGCGTCCGGTTCTCGGTTGTGGTTTGTTGTCGTTCTTGATCGGAGCAGGGGGGGAGGGCGCAACATGACCGCTGAGGCCGCCGGCCACGTGCCACCGGGCGAGGCCGGCTTCCAGCTCCTCGCCGACGAGCTGCCCGACGTGATCATCGTGGCCTTCGATCCCCAGCTGATGATGTGGGCCGCGACCGGCGGCGGCCTGCGCGGCCATGGCTGGACGGCAGAGGATTTCGTGGGCCGGGAGCTGCCGAGGATCGCCGGATCGAGCCAGGCCGAGGCGGTCGAGGCCTGTGCCCGGGCCGCCCTCGGCGGGCTGTGCACCGAGCTCGAGATGAACGGCTACGAGGAGACGCGGCGGCTGTGGTCGATCACCTTCGTGCCCCTGGCCGACGCCGCCGGTGTCGTCAGCGGTGGGATGGCCCTGTGCCGGGACATCACCGAGCAGCGGCGGGCCGAGGAGCTGCTGCGGGCCAGCCAGCACCAGCTCGCCGTGGCCCAGCGGATCGCCGAGGTCGGGAGCTGGGAGTGGGACCTGGCCACCGACGAGCTGGCCATGTCCGACGAGCTGTGCCGGATCTTCGGCCTGGCCCCGGGCGCCAAGGTGGCGATGGGCCCGGTGGTGGAGCTGCTGATCCACCCCGCCGACCTGAAGCGGGTGCGGCTTCGACCCCGACCACGTCCAGGTGCTGGCCGACATCGCCCACTTCGGCCTGATCGCCATGCGGGAGCGGGTCGAGGCCCTTGGCGGCCGCTTCCTGGTCATCACCGCCCCCGGCGACGGGACGGTGGTGGA
>JASLIH010000399.1 GCA_030152105.1 Actinomycetes bacterium | reverse complement strand
AGGGAGGCCCGGGCGGGCCCGGCCGGGCAGGGAGTCCAGGCGGGCGTTGAGCTTGCCCCCGGCGCCGCGGGACCCGGCGACCCGGCCGGCGAACGGCCCGGCGGCCTTGAGACCACCGGTGGACATTCTGGCCATCGGCATTGCCGCGGCGGCCAGCCCGGCCCACTCGAACATTGTCCACTCGGCGGGCGCCTCCACCGGCTGCACGACCCGGTGGACCACCCCGCCCTCGTTCACCACCCGCACGTCGGCGGCCACGAACGCGGTGAAGCGGCACAGCACCCCGAACCGTAGTGAGGTCTGGACGATGCGCCGCTCCAGGTCCCGGTCAGGCGACGAGTCGGCGGCGTAGCGGTCCTCCAGGTCCCGGAGGTGGGCCCGGGCCCAGGTGGCGACCAGGGCGGGCGCGTCGCCCGGCGTCGCGGGCACAGTCGCCGACCACGGCTGGCCGGCGGCATCCCGCCCACGCACGGTGACCGCTCCGCCCGGGCCGCCGTCGAACCGGCCGCTCACGACCAGCGGCGACCCGGCGAACAGGTCGGGCAGGCGCCGCGGAGCCAGCGACCCCCGGTCGACGACCAGCCCGGCCGGCTCCAGCTCCAGGTCGGTCAGCACCGGCGTCCCGATGCGGCGGTGGACCCGGCCCATCACCTCGTCCAGCCGGTCCTCGGACTCGACCAGCTCAAAGGCGCCGCCTCCGAGCCCGGCCAGCCGCTTGAGGAACCCCTCGTTCACGGCCGTGTCGATCCCGACCGCGTAGACGCGCACCCCACCGAGCCGGGGGGCGAGGAGCCGCAGGATCTGGTCCTCGTTGCCGACCTGCCCGTCGGTCACCAGCACCAGCGCGAGGTCGCGCCCCGCCGGCTCCCCGGCCGCCGGTCCCTTGAGCAGGTCGAGGGCCCTGCTCAGCGGGGCCGCCATCTCGGTGCCCCCGCGAGCCTCCAGCCGGGACAGGAACTCGACCGCCTGGAAGCGGGCACGGTCGCCGGCCACCTGCAGACCGTTCCCGAGCTCCGCCGGAGTCTCGATCAGGTTGTCGAAGGCGAGCAGCCCGAAGCGGTCGCGCCCGGTCAGCGCGTCGACCATCCTGGCCACCGCGCGCCGGGCGGCCACCATCTTCCAGCCGCCCATGCTCCCCGACCGGTCGAGCACGAACACGAGGTCCCTCGGGGTGACCACGTCGGCTCCGACCGGCGGCAGCAGGGTCAGGGCGAAGGTGCCCGCTCCGCCCTCGGGGTCCTCGACGGCGGTCAGCCCGGTGGTCACCGACCCCGAGCCCGTCCGGAGCCGGAGCACGAAGTCGCGGTTGGCCCGCTCTCCCGGCTCGACCCTGAACGTCCTCACGCCGTCCCGCTCCTCCTCCACCACGGCATGCAGGCTGGACCGGACCGCGCCGAGGTCGAGGCCGGCCGGGTCGATCTGGACCCTGATGGAAAGGTCGACCGGGTTGGGGAAGCCGGGCAGCAGGACCGGCGGGGTGATCCGGGAGGCGTCGGGGACCGCGTCGGTGTCGGGCTCGGTGCCCAACCCGACCGGCTCGCCTTCCAGCGGCGCCCCCGGGATGTAGCGGGGCGCCACCACCAGCGGGAACCGGAAGGTAGCCTCGCCCTCGTCCCAGGGCAGCGGCCCGGTCATCACCAGCCGGACGGTGACCCGCTCGCCCGGCAGGAGGTTCCCGACCCGCATGGTGAACACGCCCGGGCGCTCCTCCTCGGCGATGGACGCTCTGCGGCCCTCCTTCACCGCCGCGTCGTAGTCGGCCCTGGCCTGCCCGCGCTCCCTGAGCACGCCTTCGACCACCCGGTCCCCGACCTCCATGCGGAACTCGGTCACGGCCGCCCTGTCCGGCAGCGGGAAGATGTAGCTCGCCTCCAGCGGCCGGTCGAAGCGGTTCCCGAAGGTCTGGGTCAGCGCAACCCGGGCCATGAGCCCGGTGAGGGTCGCGTCGACGTCGATCGCCTGGAGCGGCAGGTTGCCGCGCTCGGTCGTCAGCGCTCCAACCCCGGCCTCCCCGGCCGCCCCCAGCTCGTCGTCGGTCAGCAGCGGCAGATACGAGGTCATGGGTGCTCCCTTCGTGCTTCACGGTCGCCCACCGGCCGAGGGCCCGGCCCCGATTGTGGTTCGCGTTCGCCACCGGGCCGATGGCCCGGTCCCGGGCCCAGGTTTCCGGTCGGCTGGCCGAGGCCCCGTTCCCGGAGCACGGTCAGCAGCGGACGGGCGGCGTCGAGGACGGCTTGAACGTCCGCCGCATCCACCTGCCGCCCCGGTTCCAGCAGCAGGGTCGCTCCCTCCCCCAACCGCACCCCCCGCAGGGTCGCAACCGGAAGCTCGGGGTCCGGGAAGCCGGCCGACACGCCGGGGACGGCGGTGAAGGTGGCTGCCTGCTCCCGCCAGAACCCGGCCCGCCGCGCGCGACCGGCGACCGCCCGAGGCGGACCTGCCAAGGGCCGTTCGGCAGCTGGCGGTGCGGTGGCGGCTCCTCGCGCGGCGGCCCCTGCCCCCATCTCGGTCGGCTCCCGCTCCGGTACCCCACTGTCGGCGGTGCGGCCGGCCTGGCTCGGCGCGGAGTCGCCGACCGGGAACGACCCGCCCCCGTCGAGGGCGGCGGGGCCTCCGGGGAGGCGGGCGACCCGTGCGAGCTGGGTGTTGGTGGCACCGGCCAGCTCCTGCTGGATGGCGACCAGGGGCAGGCCGCTCGCCTGGAGGCGCTTGACCGCGACCAGCTGGAGCAGATGCCGTGGCCCGTACAGGGCCGTCCGGCCCCGGTGGGCGACCGGACGGTCGATCAGCCCGATGGTCGTGTACCAGCGGATGGCCCGCCGGTCGGGGACGGCGCGGACCCGTGCGCTGGGCGGCCCGGCGTAGTCCACCGCCAGGGCGACATCGACCCGCTCCGCGAGCTCGTCAAGCGTCCACCGTGGTTCGTCCATGCCACCCATACTGACACTGTCATATAACACTGTCAATACGTTGCCTGAGCATAGACGATGACGTTGTCGCGGTAGTGGCCGGAGGAGCGGTCGAAGCTGCCCCCGCAGGTGATCAACCGCAGGACAGGCTGGCGAGTGCGGTTCCAGATGCGCTCGACCGGCAGGGCCTCCTTTGCCGACCGCTCGACCCGCTTCACCACGAACGACCGGGCCACTCCCCCAGCCTGCCCGACCACGATCTGGTCCCCTCGTTGCAGCTCGCCCAGCCGGAAGAACACCGCCGGGCCAGAACGCGAGTCGACGTGACCCACGATCACCGCCGGCCCGGCCTCCCCCGGCCGAGGCCCGACCTCGTACCAGCCGGCCAGGTCGACCCCGGGCACCTCCATCGTCAGGTCCGGCCGCAGCCCCACCGGCACGACCCGCGCCTCGACCCCGACCGCCGGGATGGCGATCGACACCGGCCGTCCCACGGCCTCCTGCTTCCGCGCGACCCGGGCCGGGCCCGGCCCCTCACCTCCGGACTGCACAACGGGCCGCTGGCACCCAACCAGGACCAGGCACCCGATCAGCAGGACCGCGGCCCCACGACTCAGCAACCGCCTGCTCTGGTGCAGCTTCACCGGGAACCCCCGGCAGGGGATGTGGGTCTGCGGGGCGGTCCACATCCCCTTGCTCGGGGAGCCGGGGTGGCTGGAGGTCACCGGATGCTCCTGGCCGCGGCGTGGTGGCGGCGGGCGATCACGATGACCAGGAGGGTGAGCACGAGGGCGGCGGCGATCAGGGCGACGCCCGCGGCCTGGTGCGAGCCGGCGGCGGTGCCGCCGAAGCCGGCGTCCACGCGCTGCGGGGTCGGGATGGAGTCGCCGCCGTTGGAGACGGGGTCCTGGTCCTGGGGCGGGTCCGGGGGCAGGGGCGGGTCGGGGTTCTCGGTCGGGTTGGCGAGATCGTCGGGGCCCCAGTTCGGGACGTCGGGCGGGTCCGGGGGCAGGGGCGGCTCGGGGTTGTCGATCGGGTTGGCCAGGTCCTCGGGGCCCGCCTGTGGCGGGTCGGGGGGCTCGGGCGGCTGCGGGTTGCCACCGGGGTTGGTGAGCTGGTTGCCCATGTCGGGTGACTGTGGCGACGCGTGGGCGGCGGTGGCGGGCAGAACGGCCGCGGCCAGGGCGAGCCCAAGGGCGGCGAGCAGGGCGCGGCCACGGACACCGGCAACGGTCGGGCGGGCGGTGGTCTGAGCGGTCATGGCGACCTCCTTGTGCGACGGGCTGTCGCGGATAGGAGGTCGCGGGTGAGCGGAGCCTTACAGGTTTCTCGGAGGAATTCCTACCGGCAGGCGAGCACGCGAACTGGCGGGCCCGACGCCGAGGCGGTGTTGCCCCGGGAATCGGTGGCGACGACCTGCCAGGACACCGTGCCCGGGCTGGCCACGGGGCCGAGCCTGGCGAACCAGGCTCCGGACCGCTGGGTCATGGGGACCGACTGGCCGCCCCAGCGCAGGATCACCGACGAGAGGCCCGACTCGTCGGTTACGGTGGCGCCGACCAGGGTGGTGGTGGGAGCGCAAGGGGCGACGGCGATCTGGGGCGGCGAGGCCCCCAGGTCGCTGATCTCGGGAGGGTGCTCGACCCGCAGGGCGACGGCGACCGAGCGGGCGGCGCCACCCCAGGTGAGCTCGACCCGGGCGTTGGCGTCGCCTTCGGGCAGGCCGTCGCGGGTCGCGGACAGGCTGAGTCTGGCCTGCTCGCCGCCGTCGAGGCGGCCGCTGGTCGGGCGCACCCGCAGCCAGGGCGTCGAGGGGGCGGCCGCCCACGAGAGGGGCTCGTCACCGCCGTTGCGGACCGTGAGGGTGGCGCTGGTGCCGGCGGAGCCGAGGTCGACCCTGGCCGGGGAGACGGCCAGCGAGGGCGGCGCCGCCGGGGGCGGGGTCGTGGTGCTGGTCGTGACCGAGGTCGAGGTGCTGGTCGAGGTCGAAGGCGCCGCGGTCGTCGGCGTCGAGGTCGGGGCGGTCGTGGTGGCCGCCCCGACTACCACCGGGCCGCCGCCCTGGTCGTTGGAGGGGCTGGACTCGGCCGGCGACCGCTCCCATCCCAGCCCGACTCCCACCCCGACGCTCAGCAACATCGCCGCGACGAGCGCCGCCACCGCCGTGCGCCGCCGGCCCTTGCCGGCGCCGGCCTCGTCGGTCGCCGGCCAGCCCACACCCGCCCCTGGAGGGGGGCTGTGGATATCGGACTCCCCAACCTCGCCGCGTCGGCTACTCTCCCCCTCCGGGGGGCCAGCCATCCCGGCCTGGGGCTGGACCGCGCCTGGGTCACCCGCACCGGCACCGGTCGTCCCGGCCTGGGGTTGGGCCTCGCCCGGGTCGCCCGCACCGGCACCGGTCGTCCCGGCCTGGGGTTGGGCCGCGCCTGGGTCGCCTGGGTCGCCCGCACCGCCCGAACTCGCGGATGCGAGTTGGAACTGCTCCAGCACCCGGCCCCTGAGGTCGGCTGGGGCGGGCATGGGGGGGACGGCCGCCAGGAGGGCCAGGGGGCTGGCGAGCTTGCGGCGGGCGGCGCCGCAGGTCTCGCAGTTGTCGACGTGGCGGGCGACCCGCTTGCGGACGAGAGGGGAGAACCGGCCGTCCCAGTCGGTCAGCAGGCGGGACAGGTCGGGGCAGTCGGCGCGGCCCAGGCGGGCGACGAGGAGAGCGCCGAGGGAGCGCTCGACCTGGTCGCGGAGGCGGGTCAGGAGGACGTAGGCGTGGGCGGGCTCGACCCCGATGGCCTCGCCCAGGTCGGCGCCCTCGAGGCCGTGGCGGAGGTGGAGGTCGAGGAGGGCGCGGTCGCGTTCGGACAGGCCGGCGGCGGCGTTCCATACCAGCTCGCGGAGGTCGGCGCGCTGGGCGGCCTGTTCGGGGCCGGTGGCGGGGTCGGGCAGGTCGGTCATGTCCTCCTCGGGGGCGAGGCGCGAGCGGGCCCTGGCCCGGCGGAGGGCCTGGCTGCGGGCGACCGCGTACAGCCAGGGGCGGAGACGCTCCGGGTCGCGGAGCTGGCCGAGGCGCTCGGCCGCGACCAGGAACGCGTCCTGGGTGGCGTCGGCCGCCTCGTCACGGTCGCGCAGCACCGACCAGCAGAAGTCGTGCAGGCGGTCGGCGTAGCGGTCGTAGATCGCGGCGAAGGCGCCACGGTCGCCGGCCGTCGCCGCCCGAACGAGCTCGGCGTCGTCGCGCGCGTCGGGACGAGGTCGGACGTCCATTCCCCTCCAGTAATGGCCCGGGCACGGGCCGTTCCACTCCTTGAGCCCCGAGGTGGGCGAGGCCTTACGCTTTTTCGCCGTACGCTTTGCGGAAGTATCGCCCGTTGCGACCGGGAAGGTGGACGGCATCGACCCTGGCGACGAGCTCCTGGACGTGGTCGACGAGCAGGACCGGGTGGTCGGCCAGGCCCCCAGGCGGGAGGTGCGGGCCCGCCGGCTGCTGCACCGGTTCTCCTCGGTGCTCTGCCGGGACGGGGCCGGGCGGCTGTACGTGCACCGGCGCACCGACGACAAGGACGTGTACCCGGGGATGTACGACCTGGCCGCCGGCGGGGTCCTGGCCGCCGGCGAGACCTACCTGGAGGCGGCCCGGCGCGAGCTGGCCGAGGAGCTGGGCGTGGCCGGGCCCGAGCCGCGGTTCCTGTTCAGGCACCGCTACCGCGGCCGGGAGAACCCGAGCTGGAGCGCCACCTTCGAGGTCACCTGGGACGGTCCCATCACGCCCCAGGCCAGCGAGATCGCCTGGGGCGGCTTCCTGACCATGGACGAGCTGGCCGTCCGTCTCCAGGAGTGGCCGTTCTGCCCCGACGGCCTGGAGATCTTCCGGCGCTGGCAGGCCGGCGACTACTAGCCGGTGACGGCCAGGTCGGGGCGGAGGGGGGCCAGGGCCTCGGAGAGGGCGTCGATGTTGGGGCGGACGGTGACGGTGGCCCCGGCGCGGCCGTCGAGGACCTCGCGGGTCTTGAGGCCGTGGCCGGTGATCAGGGCGACGACCCGCTCGCCGGGGCGGAACTCGCCCCGGGCGGCCAGGCGGGCGAGGGTGGCGATCGTCACCCCGGCGGCGGTCTCGCCGAACACGCCGGTGGTGCGGGCGAGCAGCTCGATCGCCTCCACCACCTCGGTGTCGTCCACCGCCTCGACCCGGCCCCCCGACCCGCGGACCGTGGCCAGGGCCTCGGCCCCGTCGGCCGGGTCGCCGATGGCCAGCGACTTGACAATGCCGCTGGGCCGCACCGGGGTGACCTCGTCGACCCCGGCGGCGAAGGCGGTGGCGACCGGGCTGCAGCCATCCGACTGGGCGCCGTGCACCTTGACCGGCGTCCGCTCGACGAGGCCGTGGTCGGCCAGGACCCCGAAGCCCTGGTGGACCTTGGTCAGCAGGGCGCCGGAGGCGATCGGGACGACCACGTGGTCGGGCAGCGACCAGCCGAGCTGCTCGGCCACCTCGAGGCCGACGGTCTTGGAGCCCTCGGCGTACCAGGGGCGGAGGTTGACGTTCACGAAGCCCCAGCCGAAGGCCTCGACGGCCTGCATGGACAGCCGGTTGGCCTGGTCGTAGGAGCCTTCGACGGCCACCACGGTGGCCCCGAACGCGGCCGCCGAGGCGACCTTGCCGGCCTCAAGGTCGGCCGGGATCACGACCACGCAGTCCAGCCCCTGGGCGGCGGCCGCGGCAGCGGTCGCCCCGGCCAGGTTGCCGGTCGAGGCGCAGGCCACCGTCGTCAGGCCGAACGCCCTGGCCCGGGCAACGGCCACGGCCACGACCCGGTCCTTGAAGGAGTTGGTGGGGTTGCGAGTGTCGTCCTTGAGCAGCAGCGGGCCCGGCACCCCCAGCGCCTCGGCCAGGCGGGGCGCCGGCACCAGCGGGGTCAGGCCGGGGGCGAGGTCGCCGGGGCCGGGGCTGGCCGGCAGCACGGCCGAGTAGCGCCAGATGGACCGTGGCCCGGCCTCGACGGCCGAGCGGCTCAGGCGGGCGGCGACGGCCGCGATGTCGTACTCGGGGTCGAGCGGGCCGAGGCAGCGCGAGCAGGCGTACTCCAGGGCGGCAGGGTAGGCGGTCTGGCAGCCACGGCAGCGCAGGATCACGTGGTCAAGGGTCTGGTCGTTCATGGCGGTCGTCGACCTCCGGGGCTCGTCGTGGGGCGACGTCGCGCCGCGGTCACTCAACCGCTCGGCGCATCTTCCCTCGCCACGGTGGCAAGGCCGGAAGTGGCACCTTCCTCGTCCGGAGGAGGTTGCCGGGGCTTCGTCGGGCCGGTCCCTCCGCCCCTCTGGATGCGTCGCCTGAGGTATGAAGTTGTGGTACCCAGCTTGCCCTGGCACGCTGCTTGGCTGCAACACCGGAGGGGCATGATCCCCTGGGGGCCGGGTACTGGAGAACCGATGACCGACATCGACACCTGGGAGTGGTTCGGCAACCGGACCTTCCACCACAGCCAGTTCGAGCCGCCGGCCAAGCTCCGCGCGGCCAAGGAGCGGCTCGGGCTGAGCGTCTCGGTCTGCCTGCCGACCCGCGACGAGGCCGCGACCGTCGGCGGCATCGTCAAGAACCTGCGTCGCAACCTCGTCGAGCGGGCCCGCCTGGTCGACGAGATCGTGGTCATTGACGCCGGCTCGGCCGACGACACCGCGGCCACAGCGGAGGCCGAGGGGGCGCGGGTGTTCCTCGAGCACGACGTCCTGGCCCGCGAGGGCCCGGGGTCGGGCAAGGGCGAGGCCCTCTGGAAGAGCCTGCACGTCTGCAAGGGCGACCTCATCTGCTTCATCGACGCCGACATCCGCAACTTCCACGCCCGCTTCGTGTACGGGCTGCTCGGCCCGCTCCTGGAGAACCCCGAGATCCAGTACGTGAAGGCGTTCTACGAGCGGCCCATCCGCGAGCGCAACGCCCTGCGGGCCACCGGTGGCGGCCGGGTCACCGAGCTGCTGGCCCGCCCGCTCGTCAACCTGCTCTGGCCCGAGCTGGCGGGTATCGTGCAGCCGCTGTCGGGCGAGTACGCCGGGCGCCGCGAGACCCTGGAGCAGGTGCCGTTCTTCTCCGGCTACGGGGTCGAGCTGGGCCTGCTGGTCGACATCGCGGCCCGCTTCGGGGTCGATGCCATCGCCCAGGTCGACCTGGACCGGCGCGTCCACCGCAACCAGGACATGCAGGCCCTTGGCCGGATGAGCTTCGGCATCCTCCAGGCGGCGTTCCTGCGGCTGGCCGAGGAGGGCCGCTCGGCTCCGGGGAACTTCGCCACCACCCTGGTCCAGTTCTCCAACCAGCTGTACGACTACCGGCCCGAGCCGCGCGAGATCGTCACCACCCGCCGGCCGCCGATCGTGACCGTCGACGACTACCGGCGGCGGCGGGCCGATCCCGTCGCCGCCGACGGGTAGCGTGCCCGGCCTGGCCCTGGCCGACGCCGGGGCGGTGCTGGAACGGCTCGCCCCGGCGCTGCTGCTCTCCGACGTCGACGGCACCCTGGTCGGCCGGGACGGGTCGCTGCTGGCCGACCTGGACGGGAAGCCGACCCTGGTCGCGGCCGAGGCCCTGGTCGCCGCGCAGGTGGCCGGGCTGGAGGTGGTGCTGGTCTCGGGGCGCACGGCCGCCCAGCTCCGGGAGACGGGCCGGCTGCTGGGGACCCGCGACGCCATCGCCGAGCTGGGCACCGTGCTGGTCCGGGGCCGGGAGTCCGAGCTCGTCTGGGGCGACGCGCCCCGGGACCTTGGCGCCTGCCCGGCCGAGGCCCTCGAGCGGTCGGGCGCCCTGGCCGTGCTGCTGGAGGCGTTCGCCGGCCGCCTCGAGCCCCACACCCCCTGGCACCTCGGGCGGCGTGGCACCTTCCTGCTCCGCGGGCAGGCCGATGTGGCCGAGGCCGACGCCCTGCTGGCAGGCCGCGGTCTGGGCTGGGCCCGGCTGCTCGACAACGGCCGCCTGCGCGGCGCCTACCCCCATCTCGGCCCCGGCCCGGCCCACGCCTACCACCTGCTGCCGGGCGGGGTCAGCAAGGCCGGCACCGCCGCCGCCTACCTGGCCGGCCGCGGCCTCGACCGGGCCCAGGTCGCGGCCATCGGCGACAGCCCGGCCGACCTCGAGCTCGCGGGCGTGGCCGGGGCCATGTTCCTGGTCGCCAACGGCGCCTGGGCGGCCGGCCTCGGCGACCCCGCCACCACGGTGATCGTCACCCCCTCGCCCGCCGGCCAGGGCTGGGCCGAGGCCGTCAACGCCCTGCTGGAGCGGATGCCGGGTCGCTAGCCGCCGGGTCGCCCGTCTGGGTCATGCCTCGTCCTCTTTGGATCCGGTCGACCGTCCCGTTCAGGAATGCCAGGATGCATCTAGAGCAGACGGGTTCCCCGGGACGCCGAAAGGGCGGTTTTGCCACGATGGCCGAGTTGGTGGTGGCCTCCAACCGCGGTCCGGTCCAGTTCGAGATCGACGACGACGGCAACCTCTCCTCGGGCCGGGGTGCCGGCGGCATGGTCACCGCCCTCGGCCCGGCGCTGGCCGGCCAGGGCGGCACCTGGGTGGCGGCGGCGATCAGCGACGGGGACCGGGTGGCGGCCCGGCGGGTCGCCCGCTCGGGGCGGCTGCGGACCATCGAGCTCGCCCAGGGCCCGGTGCGCCTGCGCAGCCTCGTCTTCGACCCCCGCGAGTACCAGGGCTACTACAACCGGGTGGCCAACCGGACGATCTGGTTCCTACACCACTACCTGTTCGACGTGCCCCGCCACCCCCGCTTCGACCGCGGCTTCAGGGTCGCCTGGCAGCACTACGAGGGCGTCAACCAGGCCTTCGCCGCCGCCTGTGACGACGAGGCCGACCACGGGGGCGAGGTCTTCGTGCAGGACTACCACCTGGCCCTGGTCCCGGCGATGCTGCGCCAGCGCCGGCCCGACCTGCGCGTCGCCCACTTCAGCCACTGCCCGTGGGCCGGCCCTGGCTACTTCCTGATGCTGCCGGGCCGGGCCGCGGGGGCGATCCTGGAGGGGATGCTCGGGGCCGACCTGCTCGGGTTCCTGGTCCCCCGCTGGGCCCGCAACTTCCTCCACTGCTGCCTTGAGGCCGGCTTCGGCGTCGACTTCGAGCGGCACACGGTCCGGGCCGGCGACGGCCGGACCGTGCAGGTGCGCACCTACCCCCTCGGGGTGGACGGCGACGCCCTCCAGGAGCGGGCCGCCCAGCCCGACGTCCGCGCCCACGGCCGGGCCGTGACCGAGCTGGCCAGGGGGCGCCGCCTGATCGTCCGGGTCGACCGCCTGGAGCTGTCCAAGAACATCCTGCGCGGGCTTGAGGGCTATGGCATGTTCCTGGAGCGCAACCCGCGGGCCAGGGGGCGGGTGGTCCACTACGCCCTCACCTATCCCTCCCGGCGCGACCTGCCCGAGTACCAGGCGTACACAGCCGAGGTGAAGGCCCTGGCCGAGTCCATCAACGAGCGCTTCCGGACCCGGACCTGGGAGCCGGTACTGCTGGACCTGCGGGACAACTACCCGCGGGCCCTGGCCGCCATGGCCGCCGCCGACGTGCTGATCGTCAACCCGGTCTGGGACGGCATGAACCTGGTGGCCAAGGAGGGCCCGGTGATCAGCCGGCGCGACCTGGTGCTGATCCTGTCCCGCAACGCCGGCGCGGCCGACGACCTCGGCCCCGGCGCCCTCCTGGTGAACCCCTTCGACACCGCCGAGCTGGCCGAGACCATCGTCACCGCCCTCGAGCTCCCTCCCGACGAGCGGGCCAAGCGGGCCGCCCTGCTCCGCGACGGCGCCACCGCGCTCCCGCCCCAGAACTGGTTCGCCGCCCAACGGGGAGACCTGACCCGGCTCCGCTCGGACAACTGATGGCCGTCCCCGATCCATGTGGGGGAGCTCGCTCCCCCACGGCCCCCAAGAGCGCCTGTGCCATAGTCAAGGGCCTCGTTCAGACGCCCGGGTAGTCCTTGCCGATGACCACGTGGAGGGCGACCCGGCGCGACAGGTTGGCCGGGGCCGGCTCGACCACGGCGAAGGCCGGGAAGCGCTCCTTGAAGGCCTCGGCGTCGGCCCGGTGGCCGCCGGTGTAGTAGACGCGGGAGACCGAGTAGCTGCCCAGGGCGGTCTTGGCCGCGACCACGTCGTAGCCGGCCGTCCGCACCTGGCTGGCCACCCGGTGGGCCAGGCCGGTCACCCAGACGCCGTTGAGGACCTGGACGGTGACCCCGCCGGCGGGGCGCAGGGTCGGCTCGGTGGCCCGCTTGGTGGTCGGCGGGGCGGTGGTGGTCGTCGGCCGGGTGGTGGTCGTTGGCGGGGCGGTCGTGGTCGTCGCCGCCGCGCTGGTGTCCGGCTCCAGGGTGACCGCCCCCGGCGGGGCGGCGGCCGTGCGCCGGCCACCGTCGGGCGCTGACATCCGGTCGACGATCGTGAACACGGCCAGAAACGCCAACAGCACAAGTGCCGCCCGGGCCGTCGGACCGGGTTTCACGGGAACCCCCTCCTAGGAGCCTCCGCTCGGGTGTGGGCTGAGCCTATCCCGGCTGCGCTGGCGGCGCCGGGAGGCGCGCTGGCGCTGGAGGCGCTTGACCAGCATGGGGTCATAGGCGATGGCTGCCGGGTCGTCGATCAGCCGGCTGAGGAGCTGATAGTAGGCGGTGGGCCCGACAGCGAACTCGCGCCGGATAGCCTCCTCCTTGGCGCCGGCGTGACGCCACCACTGGCGCTCGAAGGCCAGGACGCTCCGCTCCCGCTCCCCGAGGGGACCGGCGGCGCCGGCACGCTGGCAGGCCTCCGGCAGCCCGGGGGCCCCGGCGGCCTGCTCCCATGCGTAGTTCTCCACGTGCTCTCCCCGCAGTTCTCCGGAGGCAGGGACCGGGCTGCGTCCCAGGACGGGCGGTATCGGACACGCAAGATCTAGTGCTGGGCCGAACCATAAGCGCTACATCTTGCGGGGGCAAGCCACGGATGCAATTGCACACCGTATGACCACAGGATTTGGCGAATCCCGCAGAAGCGCGCTACAGTCCGGCCCGTTTGGTCACGGAATGATCACCGGACGGACACGATTCACCGTGAACGGCTCCTCCGACCCCCAACGGAGGAGAGGGCGCGGCCCCCATCTGCAACGCGCCCAGCCTGTGTCCGGCCACTTGAGGCGGGTGGAAAGGAGGACGGGCTCTTGCCGCCGTTAGGCGCTCGACGGACCCCCCACCGTCGCTGGTCGCGTCACGCTGCCCGCAGCGTGCTGCTTGCGGCCATCCTGCTGCCCCTGACGTTGCTGTCGAACGGACCCATGACAGCGTTGGCGACCCCGGCCACCTCCGCCCGTCTCAAGGACCAGCTCGACCAGCAGAACCGGCAGGCCGACCAGCTGGTCGAGCAGTACAACCAGAGCAACGAGGCGCTGAAGAAGATCCGGCGGTCCCTCAACGGCCTCCGGGCCGAGGCCAACGGGGCCGAAGCCGACGTGCGCAAGCTCCAGGCGACCCTCGGCGCCCGGGCGTCCGCGGCCTATGTCCAGGGTGCCGGCAGCGCCGTGGCGGCCGTGCTCGGCTCCGACGACCCGGCCGCCGCCATCGCCCGCGTCCAGGTGCTCGACCTGCTGGCCGCGCACGACGGCGACCTGATGGACCAGCTCGGGGTGGCCGGCAAGGCCTTTGACGAGCGGAAGCGCAACCTGGTCGCGGCCGAGAAGGCCCAGGCGGCCGAGGTCCAGCGCCTGGCGGCCAAGAAGGCCGAGGTCGAGCGGGCCGCCGACAGGACCAGGGCCCTGCTGTCGCGGATGCGCGCCGCCGACCGCCCCTCGGCTCCCAGCCCGCCGTCCGGCGGCCCGGTCGCGCCCCCGCCCTCGGGTGGCGGCGGTGGCGGCAGCGGCTCGGGCGCGGCGGCCGTCGCCTACGCCAGGGCCCAGGTCGGCAAGCCCTACTGCTACGGCGGCGCGGGCCCGGGCTGCTACGACTGCTCGGGGCTGACCATGATGGCCTGGCGGCAGGCCGGGGTCTCGCTCCCCCACTCCAGTTCTTCCCAGTTCAATGTCGGCCGCCGCATCTCGGCCAGCGAGCTCCAGCCGGGCGACCTGATCTTCTACTACAGCCCGATCTCGCACGTGTCCATCTACATCGGCGGCGGGCAGCGCATCTCGGCCACCCACACCGGCGACTACGTGCGCGTCCAGTCGCTCGGCAGCAGCATCGTCGGCTACGCCCGCCCCAACGGCTAGCCCACCCTCAGATCCCCCATACGGAAGGCCCGCCGAAGCCCGGCGGGCCTTCCGTAGTCAGAGGACGGGGACCGAGATGCCGATGCCGCCCTTGGTGTCGGGGCCGTAGCGCTCCTTCTCGCGGGCAAGGTCGAGGGGGCCGATCCGCTCGCGGGCGGCCAGGGCGTCGGCGTCCAGCAGGTCGGCCGGGACCACCCAGGCGACCTCGAACTCGAGGCCGTCGGGGTCCTTGGCGTACAGGCTCTTGGTCGTGCCGTGGTCGGATGCGCCGGCCAGGGCGCCGGCCTCGGCCAGCCGGGCCGCCAGCCGCTCCAGCTCTGCCAGGGTGTCGACCTCCCAGGCCAGATGGTAGAGGCCGACGGTGCGCCGCCCGGCCTCCGAGGGGCCGGCCCCGGAGCCGATCTGGAACAGGCCGAGGTCGTGGTCGTTGGTCGAGCCGGGCGCCTGCACGAACGCCGCCCCCGGCATCCGCATGACGGGCTCGAAGCCGAGCGCGTCGCGATAGAAGGCGACGCTCCGCTCCAGGTCGCGGACATACAGCACGGCGTGGTTCAGCCGGAAGATGGGCATGGGTCCTCCAGTCGTCGCACCTGCCGCACACTCTACGTATCGTTGCCCCATGCCGCCGCAGCAGCGGGTCAGCGGGACCTCGGTCGGGATGTTCGCCATCGTGGTCCTCATCTGGCTGCTGTCGTTGGTGGTGGTGGCCCTGCCCGCCTACGGGGTGGCCGTCCTGACCGGCCGGGAGCCGGTGACGGTGGTGATCCTGGCCTGCGCCGCCTGGACGGCCAGCGCCGCCCTGGTCCAGATCCGCCCGGTGGAGGCCGGGCTGGCCCGGCTGCTGTACCGCAGCCTGCGCCGGCCGCGGCCGGCCGAGCTGGCCCGCATCCTCCCGGCGCTGGAGCGGGTCTGCCGCCGGGCCGGCACCGACCCGGGCCGCTACCTGCTCCGGGTCGAGGAGAAACGGCAGGTCAACGCGTTCGCCCTCGGCGGCCACATGCTGGCCGTGACCCGCGTGGCCTGCGAGCTGCCCGACGACATGCTGGAGGCGGTGCTGGCCCACGAGGTCGGCCACCACCGCCAGCTGCACCCGCTGGCCATCATCCTCGGCTGGTGGTACCTGCTGCCGTTCGAGGCCGGCGAGCGGCTGCTGCGGGCCATCCGCGGGGTCGTCAGGTGGCTGGCCCGGACATTCCGCCGGCTCAGCGACCGCACCGGCGGGGTGTCGGGGGGGCGGGCCGCCGACGGCGCCCTCGGCATGGCGGTGCTGCTGGTCGTGCTCGGCGTCCTGGTCCTGGCCGGGAGCGTCCTGGTGGTCGCCCTCGGCGTGCTCTGGCTGCCCCTGGCCCTGCTCGTCCGCCTGGCCAAGGTGCTGGCGGCGGCCCTGTCGCGGGCCGGCGAGCACGCCGCCGACCGCCACGCGGCCGAGCTCGGCTACGGCGCCGGCCTGGTCCAGGTGCTGCTGCTGTTCCTCCAGGCCGAGCAGGCGGCCCCCCGGCCCCGGGGCATGGCATCCCTGCTCCGCTCCCACCCCTCCAGCCGGGCCCGCATCGACGCCATCAATCGGACGTTGCATCAAAGAGTGTCAAAGATATATCGTTAGATCGCTGCGAGAACTCAGGAGGTGATGCAGCGATGCGACGACACTTCATGCACGACCAAGAGCACGACCACGGGCCGCATGGGGGCTGGCCGGGGCACCATGGTGCCTTCGGGCCGTTCGGCCCCCCTGGGCCCCCGATGCCGCCGGGACCGCCGGGGCCGTGGGGGTTCGGCGGCCGGCGGCGGGGGCGGCGCGGCCGCGGCGACGTCCGGGCCGCGATCCTGGCCCTGCTGGCCGAGCGGCCGATGCACGGCTACGAGATGATCCAGGAGCTGGAGGCGCGCACCGGTGGCGTCTGGCGGCCGAGCCCGGGGTCGGTCTACCCCACCCTCCAGCTGCTCGAGGACGAGGACCTGATCACCGGTGAGGAGGGCGAGGGCCGCCGCCGGTTCACCCTCACCGACGCCGGCCGGGCCGAGGCCGAGCGCCAGGGCCAGCGGTCGCCGTGGGAGGAGGTCACCGCGGGCGTCGCTCCGATGGCCTGGAACCTCCGCGACGCCATGGGCCAGATCGCCCAGGCCTTCTGGAGCGTGGCCAACGCCGGCAGTGAGGCCCAGCAGGCCAGGGCGCTGGAGGTCCTGAAGGACACCCGCCGCCGGCTCTACGCCATCCTGGCCGAGGGCGACCAGCCGGAGCCCGACGACGAGGACGAGGCGGAAGCCTAGGCCTCGCCGTGGCCGCCGGCCGGCGGGCCCAGGTCCGTCAGGGGGGGCGGGGCGACCGTGACCGCGATGCCGCGGTGGTCGCTGGCCGTGCTGGTGGTGGCGGCGAAGCCGGTCGCCTCCAGGCCGCCCGACAGCCAGATGTAGTCGATGCGCCGGTCAACGCCCCGGGCGGGTTCGTGCTCGGGCACCACGCCGCCTACATCACCAACAACAGCATCCTCTCGGGTGCCGGGCAGGTCGTGAAGGTCGCCATCTAGCGAGACCGAACCACGGGCCCGGGCGGCAGCGCCCGGGCCCGTGCCGTTCCAGCCTCGGCGACGGCTGCTCAGAGGACCGAGATGTGGACGTGGTCGTCGTGGCGCAGGGTCGGGTTGCAGTTGCAGGGGTCGGAGGGGTGGCGGTAGCCGTGCCAGCCCCGGCTCCGGGTCCAGATGCGGCCGTTGAAGATCACGTACTTGACGTCGAGGGCCCAGGCGTTGGCGACCGCCCAGTTGGCGATCCGCCAGCCGAGGGCTCGGTTGGACCAGGTCATCACGTCGATCGCCCGGCCCCGCGGGTGGTCGCTGCCCGGTACCGAGCCGTAGGGGCGCCAGCCGCCGATCGAGTGGACGTCGAAGATCCGCTCCACCAGCCCGTAGATGCGCTTGCCGTTCGCGGTCAGGTAGTTGTAGCTGGCCGTGTTCGGCCCGCCGAGGTGCCCGCCGTCGTCGTCGTTGGAGATCACGGTCGGCCTCGAGCTGGCCGCCCGCTGCCGGGCGAGCCGGGCCAGCCGGGCCAGCCGGGCCTTGCGGGCCCGCTCGGCGGCCCGCCGGCGGGCCGCCTCCTCGGCCTGAATTCTTCGAATGAGCCTGCCCGAGCGGGCCCGCAGGCTGCCCTGGCGGGCCTGGAGCGAGCCGATCTTGCGCTCGAGGGCCTCCTGGGCGGCGGCCCGGGCGGCCCGGACCGCCTCCAGCTCGGCGGCCCGCTCGCGCATCCGGGCCTCCTCGGCCTTGGCCTCCCGCTCGGCGGCCACGGCCCGGCGCCGGGCCGCGTCGGCGGCCACCTTGGCGTCGACCAGCGCCTGGAGCTCGGTGTTGGCCGCCTTGGCCACGTTGTCCAGGAGCTTGGAGCGGTCGAGCAGGTCGGCGACGCTGTCGGCGTCCACGACCAGGGTGAGCATGGCCGAGGCGCCGCTGTTGACGTAGGTGGCGTACGCCCGCCGGTCGATCACCGCCTGCTGGGCCTCGACCTCGAGCTTGGCCCGGGCGGCCTCGAGCGCCGCCTGCCTGCGCTTGGCCTGGGCGGCCCGGAAGCGGCGCTGGGCCTCGGCCAGGGCGGCCTGGGCGGCGGCCACGTCCCGGTCGGCCTGCTCGAGGGCGGCGGCCAGGTCGGCGGCATCCGCCTTGGCGTTCTTGAGGACTTTGCGGATCCGGTCGAGCTTGCGCTGGACCTGAGAGAGCTCGGCCCGGTCTGCCTGGCGGGCGCTGGCCGGCGCGACCAGCAGGGGCGCCAGCAGGGCGGCGACGAGCACGAGGACGGTGGGTCGCCGCAGAGCGGCGGAGAAGCGGGCAGCCGACAGCAAGGCGGCCTCCGTGGGGAAGGAGACGGAAGGCACGAGTGATGCGGGCGGGGACGCTACCGTACCGCCGGGCGCAGGTGTGGGACGTTGACGAAATTGTTCTGACCACCGAATCTGGCGGCCGAGTTGGACACCCTGGGCGTCGTCGAGGTCCTGGCCCTGGCGGCCGGGCTCGCTCTGGTGCTCGTGGCCGCCAGCGACGCGGTCAGCACCCTGGTCACGACCCGCCGCCGGCGCGGCCGGCGCTGGCCGACGCCGGTGTTCTACCGCTGGACCTGGCGTGCCTGGCGGGCCATCGCCCGGCGGGCCAGCCCGGACCAGCGCGAGGCGTTCCTCGGCCTCTACGGCCCCCTGTCGCTGCTCGGCCTGCTGGTGTTCTGGGTGGTCCTGCTGGTCGCCGGCTGGGGCGCTGTCTGGTGGGGGCTGCGCCCGGCGGTCAGCGGCGTCGGCAGCTACCTCGACGCCGTCTACTTCGCCGGGGTCGGGTTCTTCACCGTCGGCTTCGGCGACGTGCTGCCGACCGGCGGCCTGGCCCGGCTGCTGGTCCTCGTCGAGGCGTTCATGGGGCTGGTCACCATGGCCCTGGTCATCGGCTACCTGCCCACCCTGTACGGCGCCTACGCCCGGCGGGAGCTCCAGCTCCTGACCCTTGACGACCTCTCGGACGAGCCGACGACCCCGGTCACGTTCATCGAGGCCACCTACGCCAACGGGGGTGCCCAGGGGGTGGCGGCGGCCTTCGCCGACTGGGAGCGGTGGTGCGACGAGGTGTACGACACCCACACCGCCTACCCGATGCTGGCCATGTTCCGCTCCCGGCAGCCGGGCCAGCACTGGCTGACCGGGCTCGCGGTGGTGATGGACGCCGCCGCTCTCGCCCTGGCCATGTTCGACAACAACCCGGCCGGGCCGGCGGCGCGGCTGTGGCGCCGCTCGACCAAGATGGTCCGGAACTTCCGCCGGCTGCCGGCGGTCGGGCTTGGGGCCGTCGGCGTCGGGCCCGGCGCCGACGAGGCGCGGTTCCGGGCCGTCTACGAGCGCCTGGGCAGGCTCGGACATCCCACCCGGCCCTACGAGCAGGCATGGGACTCCTACCGCCGCCTCCGGGAGGCCTTCTACCCCGAGCTGGCCGCGGCCACAAGGCTGCTGCTGGTGCCGATGGAGTTCCGGCACCAGACGTCACGGCTCGACCTCAGTGGCCCTCCAGGCCGGTGACCGACTCGGTGCCCTCGTCCCAGCGCCAGCGGGCCTCGGGGCCCTGGAGGTGGACACCGCCGACCCAGCGGTCGATGCCGTTGAGGGCCACCTGGTCGGCCTCGCCCCGCAGCACCCGGCGAGCGGCCGGGGTCGGGCGCAGCCGGGTGCCGGCGCCGACCTCGCCAGCGGGCGGGTCGAGCTCGAGCAGCGGGACCCGGGCCCGGGCCAGCCGGGCCACCATCCCGAAGAAGAACAGGTCGCCCAGGTAGGGCCGGGCCTCCCGCTCCCCCAGCCGGCCGAACACCGTCGCGGCGGTCGCGCCCTCTTCGGGCGTGGCCGCCAGGGTGCGCCGCTCGGTCAGGGACAGGCCGTCGCGGGTCGAGGGGTACTCGCGGGCCAGGCGGTCGAAGGCCTCGCCCAGGAAGCGCAGCTCCCGCGACCGGCTGGCCGCGATCCGGCCCAGCCCGCCGGGGTCGGGGGCGCGCAGGGCCGCCCAGGCGGCGGCCCCAAGGTCGAGGGCCTCGGCGGTCAGCGGGGTGGCCGCGTCCAGCAGGCCGGGGAGCTGCTCGGGCTCCAGGTCGCCGAGCCCGCCGAAGTGGGCGATCCCCGGGTACTCGCCGATGCAGACCAGGGTGACCCGGCCGGGGGCGACCCCGAGGTCGCCGAGCGTGGCCAGGATCTGGGCGATCTGGAGCTGGTCGTACAGGTCGGCCTCGAACCAGAGCACGTACTCGCCGTCGCGGCCGGCGGCCAGGGCGCGGTCGCGCTCGGAGAAGCGGCGCAGCACCGCCGCCGGGTCGAGGCCGTCGGCCCCGGCGAGGAACTCGGCCCGTGCCCGGCGCAGCCCGGCGTCGTCCAGCCCGGCCGGGACCGGGCCCTCGTGGAGCACGTCGGCCCAGGCCAGCGCGTCCCGGGCCAGGCCGGCCCGCCGCAGCAGGTCGACGGTGATGTCCCCGTTGGTCACATGCACCGACGCGTCCAGCCGGTCCCGCCCCGGCCACTCCCACCCGGCTTGCCTGGTCATGGTCATGATCGCCTCCTGCGACCACCATCGGCCCGACCCCCAGCGGTCCCGACGGCGGACACGGACGACGACCACCAACCCACCGCCCGAGAGGACCCTCCCTTTGCCTCCCGCGGGCCCTGCCGGGTCGGGCCACGGAGGTTGGGCGTGAATGGGCCGCCCGCGGCATTGTATCCGGGCCAGGACAATGGACCGGGAAGCCGACGGCGGGGGAAGCGAGCGTCAGATGGAGCCGGATGAGCTGGTCGAGGCGTGCGGGCGGGCCGTTGCCGGGCGGCTGCGGGAGCTGCTCGGCGACGAGCTGGTGGCCGCCTACCTGGTGGGGTCGGGGGCGCTGGGCGGGGTCGCGCCCGGGCGGAGCGACGTCGACGTGGTCGCCGTCTGCGCCAGCGAACCGCCCGAGGAGCGCCGCCGGGCCGTCGCCGCCGCGCTCGGCGAGCTGGCCATGACCTGGCCGCTCCGGGGGCTGGAGCTCGTGCTCTACGCCCGGTCCGCGCTGGCCGCGCCGGAGCCGAGCCCACGGTTCGCGATCAACCTGAACGTGGGGCCGCGGATGCCGTACCGCGTGTCGCTTGACCGGGCCGACGAGCCGTCCCACTGGTTCCTGCTCGACCTGGCCATCCTGCGGGACCGCGGCCGGATCCTCGTCGGCCCGCCGCCCGGCGAGCTGGTCGGCCCCATCCCCCGCCGGTGGCTGCTGGAGGCGCTGGCTGACTCCATGGCCTGGCACCGGGCCAACGAGCCGGACCTCCAGCAGAGGGTGCTCAACGCCAGCCGGGGCTGGCGCTTCGCCACCGAGGGCGTCTGGTCCTCCAAGAACGACGCCGGCGCCTGGGCCATGGCCCGGACCGGCGATCCGGCCACGGTCGAGGCGGCCCTGGCCGCCCGGTACGGGGACCGCTCCGCCACCCTCGACCCGGCCCGGGTCGAGGCCTTCGCCGGCGAGGCCCTCCAGGCGGTGGAGCGGGCCCTGGAGCTGTCCGAGGCCCAGGTCGAGGACGGTCCCTGGCCGCCGGCGGCCGGCGGTTAAGATCCCCGCCATGGAGCCACGGATGTACGACGAGCTGGCCGGCTGGTGGCCGCTACTGTCGGCGCCGGCGGTGTACGCCGAGGAGGCCGAGATCTACCGGCGGCTGCTGGCCAGCGCCGGCGACCGGCCGCCCCAGACGGTGCTGGAGCTGGGCTCGGGCGGGGGCAACAACGCCTCCCACCTCAAGGCCCATTTCCAGCTCACCCTGGTCGACCTGTCGGCCGGCATGCTCGAGGTCAGCCGGGAGCTCAACCCCGAGTGCGAGCACGTCCAGGGGGACATGCGGACGGTCCGCCTCGGCCGCGTCTTCGACGCCGTGTTCGTCCACGACGCGGTCGCCTACATGACCACCGAGGACGACCTCCGGCTGGCCATCGGGACGGCGTTCGCCCACTGCCGGCCGGGCGGGGCGGCCCTGTTCGCCCCCGACCATCTGCGGGAGAACTTCCGCACCGGCACCGACTGGGGCGGCCACGACGGCGACGGCCGCGCCGCCCGCTTCCTGGAGTGGACCTGGGACCCCGACCCGCTCGACACCACCTACACGGTCGACTACGCCTACCTGCTGCGCGAGCCCGACGGCTCGGTCCGGGTCGCCCACGACCGCCACGTCGAGGGCCTGTTCCCCCGGGCCACCTGGCTCCGCCTCCTGGAGGAGGCCGGCTTCCAGGCCAGCGCGGTCCCGGTCGAGCACTCCGAGCTGGAGCCGGGCACCTACGAGCTGTTCGTCGCCACCAGGGGGGCGTCCCAGTCGATGTGATGGTCGTAGATCCAGGCCATCGAGCGGTCGGTGACGAGGAGCTTGAAGACCAGGGGAAGGGTCAGGTCGCGCAGGATCCGGCCGAGGGGGCCGGGGGTCTTGGCGCTGCTGGTCCTGGCTGCCTGGGCGACGATGCGCTCGACCCGCTTGCGGCGCAGGCCCTCGTAGGTGGCCAGTGCCTCGGGGATGTCGGGCAGGTCGCGTAGGCACTTGGCCAGCACCACGGCGTCCTCGGCGGCCAGGGAGGCGCCCTGGCCCGAGGTGGGCGAGGGGGCGTGGGCGGCGTCGCCGACGATCACCATCGGGCCGCGGTGCCAGGCCGGGACCGACCGCAGGTCGTGAGTGCTGTCGCCGGCGAGCTCGAGGAAGCCGTCGCGGATGAGGTCGCTGGCCGGACCGGCGTCGCCGGCGAACAGCTCGACCAGCTGGCGCTGCCACTGCTCGGCGGTGGTGGCCGCCCGCTCGGCCGGGGTGACCGGGGGGCGGGGGACGTTGGCGAACCAGACCGTGCCGCCGGCGGGGTCGGCCACATGGCCGAAGAAGGCCCGCCGGCCGAAGATCATGTGCCAGGCGCCCGGCTCGGCCGACCGGGCACTGCCCGGGGTGTAGCCGCCGAAGTTGACCAGGCCGACGTAGCGAGGACTGGGGGCGGCCGGGTCGATCAGGCGCCGGGTCGGCGAGTGGACCCCGTCGGCCCCGATCAGCAGGTCGCCCCTGGCCCGGCTGCCGTCGTCGAAGGTGGCGACCACGCCGCCGGCCGTGGGCTCGGCCCCGGCCAGCCGCTTGCCGTACTCGATCCGGATCCCGCGGCTGGCCGCCTCCTCGTGGAGCGCCTGGTACAGCCGGGCCCGCTTGACGGTGTGGCTGACCGTCCCGTCGGCCAGCCGCCCGCCGTTGCTCACGCTCCCCAGCCGCCGGCCGGTCCCGCTCAGGAGGACGTTGGTCGGGGTCGGGAAGCCGGCGGCCAGCACCGGCTTGTCGGCGCCGACGGCGCGCAGGGCGTCGAGGCCGTTGGTGGCCACGGTCAGGTAGGAACCGGCGTCGCCGGTCCCGGGGAGGTGGGCCTCGTAGACCTGGGCGTCGATACCGGCCTGCTGCAGCGCCATGGCGGTGACCGGGCCGGCGACGCCGCCCCCGGCGATCAGTGCCTTGACCATCTCGTCCTTCTCTCATGGGGTAAGTATTTCGTTTGGACAAACTAAATATAGGCTACACTGGACGGCATGACAAGTCCCCTTGTTCCGGACGACACGCGCGCCCCGACGGGCCGGCGGGCCGAGCTGCTGGAGCGCCTGGCCCTGGCCGGCCGGGCCTCCAGCGTGGCCACGGTCATGTTCCACACCGCCGTGGCCGCCCGGCAGGGGCTCAACGCCACCGAGGAGAAGGCCCTTGACCTGCTGGAACGCTCCGGGCCGCTGACCGCCGGAGAGCTGGCCAGGCAGACCGGGCTGGCCCCGGCGTCGGTCACCGGCCTGATCACCCGGCTGGAGCACAAGGGCTTCGCCCGGCGCATCCCCAACCCCGACGACCGGCGCAGCGTCCTGGTCGAGGTCGACGTCGAGCGCCTCTACGCGCGGGTCGCCCCCCTGTTCGGCGACTGGGTCCGCTCCCTCCAGGAGCTCTTCGCCGGCTACACCGACGACCAGCTCGAGGTGATCCTCCACTTCCTCACCGAGGCCGCCCGCCGCCAGCAGGAGGCCACCGCCCGCCTCACGGACGACCAGGAGTGAGCTGGCGGAGGGGCCCGGGGAACCCCAGGGGGGTGCCCCGGTGATTCGGGAGGGCCAGGGGAACCCCAGGAGGGTGCCTCGGTGAAGCGGGAGAGGTCTGGGGAACTCCAGAGGGGTGCCCCGGTGAGTCGGGCGAGCACGGTCGGGGTGCTGGTGCTGGCGGCGGCGGCAGGGCTGGTGCTGTCGCTGTACGGGCCGGCCATCCCCGAGCTGCGGGAGGCCTTCGGGGTGGGCGGGAGCGGGTCCGCCCTGGTGCTCAGCGCCCACTTCGCGGGTGCGATGACCGGGATCGCCTGGTGGGGGCTGGAACGGCGGCTGGCCCCGCGGACCTGGCTGAGGGTGGCGGTCGCGTTGCTGGTCGCGGGGGCGGCCGGGGTCGCCTTCGCCCCGGCGTGGGGGCTGGTGCTGGTGGCGGCGTTCGGGCTCGGGGTCGGGTTCGGGGTGGTGGTGGTCGAGATCAACGTGGTGTTCGCCGACGGCTTCGGCGAGCGGGCCACGGCCATGCTCAACCTGCTCGGGGCCTGCTTCGGCGCGGGCGCCGTGGTCGGGCCGCTGGCCGTGGCTGTCACCGGCGGGTACCGGGTGCCGTTCTGTGCCGGGGCCCTGCTGGCCGTGGCGGGCCTCGCCCTGACCCGCGACCTGCCGAGGACCGCCCGGGTGGCGGCGCCCGCCACAGAGCGGCCCGCCTTCGGGGTGGTGGGCGGGTTCGTGGCCCTGTGCGCGCTGTATGTGGGGGTCGAGAGCGGGATCGGCGGCTGGGAGGCGACCAGCCTGCTGGCCGGCGGGACCGGCGAGGCCGCGGCGGCCAGCTGGACGGCCGGCTACTGGGCGGCCCTCACCACCGGGCGACTGCTGGCCATCCCGCTGGCCCTGCGGATATCCGCGCCGGCGCTGGCCGCCGGCTCGCTGCTGCTGGCGGCGGTCGGCCTGGGCCTGGCCCATGTCCCGGCGCTCGCCCCGGCCGCCTACACCCTGACCGGCCTGGCCCTTGGGCCGGTGTTCCCGACCGCGCTGGCCTGGCTGGCCCAGACGGCTCCGGGAGCGCGGGGGTCGACGGCGATGGTGTTCGCGGCCGCCAACCTCGGCGGGGTGATGCTGCCGGTGGTGATCGGCCGGCTGGCCGACGCCAGCTCGCCGGCCGTGATCCCGACCACCGTGCTCGCGACCGCCCTGGCCTGCCTGGTCGCGGCGCTGCTGCTGCGCCGCTCGGCTAGCGCCGCCAGTCCCGGAACGCCCGCAGCAGCCCGGCCATCGTCTCCGGCGGGACCGCGTCGGCCGCCGGGCGGCCGGCCACCCGGATGACGGTCCGCATCTGCTCCAGGTAGTCGTGGCAGCCCTCGCAGAGGGCCAGGTGGTGGTCGAACCGCAGCCGGTCGCCGGGCGCCATCGCGCCCTCCAGGTAGTCGGTCACCGCCTCGACCACCTGCCGGCACTCGAGGTCCTCGGCCATCGGGTCGGTCATCGGGCCACCTCGGTCTCGTCCAGGTACCGCTCCAGCGCCCGGCGCACCCTTGACCGGGCCCGGTGGAGCAGTACCCGCTGGTTGCCCTCGGTCAGCTCGAGCAGCTCGCAGGTCTCGGCGGCGGTCATCCCCTCGACGTCGCGCAGGGTGATCACCGCCCGCTGAGCAGGCGGCAGCAGCTCGACGGCCCGCCCGACCTCGGCCCGGGTCTCGGCCGACAGCAGCCGCTCCTCGGGCACGTCGCCCCACGAGCGTGGCGGCGACGCCCAGTGGCCGGCCCAGCGGTGGCCGGCGGGCAGGAACCGCTCCGGCTCGACCGCCGGCCGGCCGGGCTCCGCCGCGCCGTCGAGGGAGGAGAAGGGGAGGGTGCGGCGCTCACGCACGGCCCGGGTCCTGGCCCGGTTGGCGACGATCCGCAGGACCCAGGTCCGTAGCGACGAGCGCCCCTCGAACCGGTCCAGCTGGGCCAGCACCCCGACCCAGGCGTCCTGGGCGACCTCCTCGGCCACGGCCCGGTTGCCGACGTGGATCATGGCCACCCGCAGCATCGGGCCGTGGAGCCGCTCGACCAGCTGGGTGAACGCCGCCTCGTCGCCCCGGCGCAGCCGGGCCAGCAGCTCCAGGTCGTCCGCCGAGGTGGCGGAGCCGGCGACCGGCGCGCTCATGCCGGCCCTCAGCCGGAGCGGCGGTCGTGCGCCATGGCCCGGTACACGTTGATCAGGGCCTCTTTCTGGTCGCTGGACAGGACCGGGTCGGTGCGGATGGCCACCTCGACCGAAGAACCGGCGGCTGGGTCGCCCTCGACGCCGTCCTCCAGCAGGCCCGCCTGGACCAGCAGGGTCTCGGCGGACACGTTGAGGGCGTTGGCGATCGACTTGAGGACCCGGACCGAGGGCTGGTGCAGGCCCCGCTCCAGCTGGCTCAGGTAGGGGTTGGAGACCTCAGTCATCTCGGCCAGCTCGCGCAGCGACAGGTCGGCCAGCTTGCGCTG
This sequence comes from Actinomycetes bacterium, assembly GCA_030152105.1. Next base: position 4,199 of record JASLIH010000399.1, on the reverse strand, counting down.
GGTCCGGATGAAGGAGCCGAGGGCCTCCATCTGCGACTTCCATGGGTCGTTCATGACCCTAAGAGGGTAGCACTTGACAAACCATTGGTATGCGAACTATAGTTTGCATCGCATCAAGGAAACACACCGGTACACCCCGAAAGGAACCTACATGGCCACCACCACCAAGACCGCCACTGACGACCTCCAGGGCCAGGTGCTCGACACCATCCGCAAGGGCCAGGAGGCCGTGGTCGACGGGCTGCGCAGCTGGACCGAGGCGGCCGAGCAGTTCGTGCCCCGGACCGCCGCCTGGCCGGGCGCCGACCGCTACCCCTCCCCCGCCGAGCTCGTCGACACCACCTACGACTTCGCGTTCGAGCTGCTCAAGGCCCAGCGCGACTTCTTCCACAAGGCGATCCAGGTGACCACCCCGCTCTACGAGAAGCTCGAGGAGCAGGGCACCAGGGCCGCCAAGAGCGTCAAGAGCTGACCTGACTCTCACCTAGACCCCCCACCGGGATCCCCCGGCACGACGAGGCCCAATCCAGGGCCTCGTCGTGCTTCCGGGCGCAGTTGACGCAGTACGCGGCTGCTCGTCATAGTGATCACCAGATGGATCCACAGGACGCCGAACGCGTTGCCGAGCGCGCGGCTGAGGCCCTCGGCCCCGAGGCCGGGCTCGTCGCCAGTCTCGACCCTGTCTCACTTGCCCGGGCGATGGCCGAGGTCGGGGCCGGGCTCGTCCGTCATCCATGGGGCGGCGCGCTGGCCGGGATCCGGTACGCCGCCGGCCTGGCCGCCACCGGCGCGGTCAGCGCGGCCAGGGCCTTCGGGGGCCAGACGGCCCCGCCGATCCCGACACCGGCCAGGGACCGCCGCTTCGCCGACGAGGCCTGGGCCGGCAACCCGCTGTTCTTCGGGCTCCAGCAGAGCTACCTGCTGACGGCCAGGCTGGCCAGGGAGCTGGTGGCCGCGGCCGAGCTGGACCCGCGCTGGCGGGGCAAGGCCGAGCTGGCCACCCAGCTGCTGATTGACGCCATGGCACCGTCGAACTTCCTGGCCACCAACCCGGCCGCCCTCAAGCGGGCCTTCGACACCGGCGGGCGCAGCGCCGCCAAGGGGATCAACAACTTCCTGGACGACCTGATGAGCAACGGCGGCAAGCCGCGCCAGGTCGATGCCAGCCCCTTCTCCCTGGGCGAGAACCTGGCCGCCACCAAGGGCAAGGTGGTGTTCCGTAACTCCCTGATGGAGCTGCTCCAGTACTCGCCGACGACCCGCACCGCCTATGAGACGCCGATCCTGTGCAGCCCGCCCTGGATCAACAAGTACTACGTGATGGACCTGGCCCCGGGGCGCAGCTTCATCCAGTGGGCGGTCGACCACGGCCACACCGTGTTCGCCATCAGCTACCGCAACCCCGACCAGACCATGCGGGGGGTGAAGCTGGACGACTACCTGCTCCAGGGGCCGGTCACCGCCCTGGACGTGGTCCGCGACATCACCGGCGCGCCCCAGGCCAACGTGGTCGGGCTGTGCCTCGGCGGGACCCTGACGACCATGCTGATCGCCTACCTGGACGCCATCGGCGACCAGCGGGTCAAGTCGGCCACCCTGCTCAACACCCTGATCGACTTCTCATCGCCCGGGGTGCTGGGGAACTTCACCGACCCGGACACGGTCGAGCGCCTCGAGGCCAAGATGGCCCGCCAGGGCTACCTCGAGGGCCGGGAGATGGCCACCACCTTCGACCTGCTGCGGGCCAACGACCTCATCTGGAACTACGTGGCCAGCAACTGGCTCATGGGCGAGGACCCGCCGGCCTTCGACATCCTGGCCTGGAACGCGGACTCGACCCGCATGCCCGCGGCCATGCACTCGTTCTACCTGCGCACCTGCTACCTGGAGAACCAGCTCACGCGGGGCGAGATGGAGCTGGCCGGGGTGCGCCTCAACCTGGACGCGGTGACCCAGGACCTGTACCTGGTCGGGGCCGTGACCGACCACATCACCCCTTGGACGTCCTCGTACAACACCACCCAGCTGGTCAAGGGCGACACCCGGTTCGTGCTCAGCTCATCGGGCCACATCGCCGGCATCGTCAACCCGCCCAGCCCCAAGGCGCGCCACTGGACCAACGACGAGACCCCGCCCGACCCCAACGTCTGGCTGGCCGGCGGCACCGAGCACCAGGGCTCGTGGTGGGAGGACTGGGTCGGCTGGGCCAAGGCCCATGGCGGCCAGCGCCGCAAGCCCCCGCCCATGGGCAGCGACCGGCACCCCCCAATCGCCGACGCCCCCGGGTCCTACGTCCACGAGAAGTAGGGCCCCGGGGATACGCCGAGGATAGGACGGCCCGTGTCGGCTCGGCCTCGTGGCCTCGCCGTCTAGGCGCTCACGCGGCCCGCTCGAAGATGGCGGCGATGCCCTGGCCGCCGCCGATGCACATGGTGACCAGCGCGCGGCGGCCCCCGGTGCGCTTCAGCTCGTACAGGGCCTTGACGGTGAGGATGCAGCCGGTGGCCCCGATGGGGTGGCCGAGGGAGACGCCGGAGCCGTTGGGGTTGGTGCGGTCCTCGGGCAGGCTGAGGTCGCGGACCACGGCCAGTGCCTGGGCCGCGAACGCCTCGTTGACCTCGAACACGTCGATGTCATCGACCTTGAGGTTGGCCTTCTCCAGCACCAGCCGGACCGCCGGTATCGGGCCAATGCCCATGTACTTGGGCTCGACCCCGGCGTGGGCGTAGGCGACGAGGCGCCCCAGCGGCTCCAGGCCCTTGCGCTCGGCCACCTCGGCGTCGCACAGCACCACCGCGGCGGCGGCGTCGTTGATCCCGGCGGCGTTGCCGGCGGTCACCGAGCCGCTCTTGTCGAACACCGGCCGCAGCTTGGCCATGCCCTCCATGGAGGCGTCGGCCCGGATGTGCTCGTCGGTGTCGAAGACGACCGTGCCCTTGCGGGACTTGAGCTCGATCGGGAGGATCTGCTCCTTGAAGTACCCCTCGGCCGTGGCCTTGGCCGCCCGCTGGTGGCTCTGCACGGCCAGCGCGTCCTGGTCCTCGCGGGAGATGCCCCACTTGCCGGCCACGTTCTCAGCCGTGACCCCCATGTGGCAGTCGTCGAAGGGGTCGGTCAGCGCCCCGACCATCATGTCGACGGCCGACGTCTCGCCCATGCGGGCGCCCCAGCGCATCGCCGGCACCCCGTACAGGCCCCGGCTCATCACCTCGGACCCTCCCGCCAGGGCGACCTCGGTGTCGCCCAGCATGACCATCTGGGCGGCCGAGACGATCGCCTGGAGCCCCGACCCGCACAGCCGGTTGAGGGTGAAGGCGGGCGTCTCCACCGGGAGGCCCCCGTTGACCGACGCCACCCGGGACAGGTACATGTCGCGGGTCTCGGTATGGATCACGTTGCCGAACACCACGTGCCCGACGTCGGCCGGCTCGACCCCCGACCGGCTGACAGCCTCCCTGACCACCGCCGCCCCGAGGTCGGCCGGCGGCATGTCCTTCAAGCTCCCCCCGTACTTCCCGACGGCCGTGCGGACCCCGGAAACGACAACGACCTCACGTCCTGCAGCCATCTTTCACACTCCTCGCTTTCGCAACCTCACATGTACAGCCCGCCGTTGATCCCGTAGACCTCCCCGGTGATGTACCCCGACTCGGGGTCGGCAATGAACTCGACCACCCGGGCGATCTCCTCCGGCTCCCCCAGCCGGCCGACCGGGATCTGAGCGATCACCTTGTTCAGGACCTCCTCGGGCATCGCCGAGACCATCTCGGTGGCGATGAACCCGGGCGCGACCGAGTTGACCGTGATCCCCTTGCGGGCCGTCTCAAGGGCCAGACTGTTGGTCAGCCCGAACAGCCCCGACTTGGCGGCGGCGTAGTTGGCCTGGCCGATGTTGCCCTTCTCCCCGATCACCGAGCTGATGTTGATGATCCGGCCGTAGCCACGGTCCAGCATGTGCTGGAGCACGGCCCGGCTCAGGTAGAAGGCGCCCGACAGGTTGACGTGGACGACCCGGTCCCAGTCCTCCACCGACATCTTGCGGACCGTCTTGTCGATGGTGATGCCGGCGTTGTTGACCAGGATGTCGAGCTGGCCATGCTGCTCGAGGACCTCGCCGATGACCCGTTCGCAGTCGGCGGCGACGCCGATGTTGCCCTGGTGGATGGTCGACCCCTCGTGGGCGGCGGCGAACTGCTTGG
>JASLIH010000393.1 GCA_030152105.1 Actinomycetes bacterium | reverse complement strand
GGTGTGCAGGCCCAGCGCGTGGGCAAGCATCGGGCTCATCTGGGCCATCTCGTCCTGCGCGCTGCGTAGGTCCTGGAACGGGTCCCATCGCATCATCGTGGTCATCTGGTCTCCCTCGTCTCTGGGGCCGCAGCCCATTGGCTCGGGGAGGACGCAGACGGTGACTGACCAGTGCTCACTTGCCGAGTTGAACTGTGTTCATAGTAATCTGAACACTGTTCAACTGTCAAGGTCGGCGTTCAGGGGCGGCCCTGGCGGAGGAGGGGGCGATGGTGTGGAGCCGACGGCCTGTTCCCTAGTAGGTCGGTACGTCGGACGGGATGAGCATCTGTGGGTCCCGCAGGTCGAAGGAGCGCAAGTCGGCCATCAGGCCTCGGTGGTGCTCCTGGGCCGGCTCCGCTGTCTCGATCGGGAGCTCCTGTTCGAGGCGCCGGGCGTCCTGCTCGGAGCTGAAGTAGACGATCTGGGTGAAGTCACCTGGCCGGTCAGCGTGCTCGGCCACCGTCATGCCGAGAACCTGCGGCCCGTCCCCGGCCGGGTTCTCCTGGCCAGGACGTGCTGCGCGGACCATGCGCGTCAGGTCGTCACTGTGGCCCTGGGTAACCCGCACGAAGCCGGCCTCCTCAGCGCCGCCATCCTGGTCGAGGTGGATCTTGGAGGCGTCGTGGACGACGACCCGAGCAAGGTGCTGGGATGCATCGCGCCACCACTCACGCTGCTCAGGCCGATCACTGTTGCGACGAGCCTGGGCCTCGGAGGCGAAGCGGACCACGGTCACGCTCCAGCCGTCATCGGTGATCCCCGTCGTGGAACCAAGCCAGCCGTCGGCATCGGCGGCGAGCTGACGCTGCCAGCGTCCCAGATCCCTGCGGATCCCGGGCGGGTTGGTCGCCCGACCCTGGATGACCCGAATGAACATGGGCTTGTGCCCTTCCCAGCGATGTCCTGCGGACAGAGCCGTCGGCTTTCCCTACATCCTTCTGATTCGCAGGTACCGGGTGACGTCAGGCAGCACGTTCCCGGCCAGCACGGCACCCAGCCCGAGGGCCGCAGCCACCAGCAACAGGATCTTCATCTGGCAGGTCTCCTCTTCTCCCCCCCGTCACTTGGGTGATCAGGGTTCACTTGATTGGTAACAGTGTTCAACGTAAACTGACCTCTGTTCAACTGTCAAGATCGACGTTCAAGGAGTCCATGTGGCACAGCGGCAACTGCCTGCCTCCCACAGCAGTCGAGCAACGGCGGCGTCTGCCGCAGCGGCGACCGACGGGAGGGCGCGCTCGCTGTGGTTCGACCCGCCCACCGACGACCAGGACCGTCGTCCCCGGCTCACGCGCGAGCGGGTGGTCGCCGAGGCCCTGGCGGTGATCGCCCAGGACGGCATCCAGGCCCTCACCATGCGAGGTCTGGCCGCCCGCCTCGGGGTCGTCCCCGGCGCCGTCTACCATCACGTCCGCAACAAGCAACAGCTCCAGGACCTGGTGCTGGACAACGTGCTGGCCGAGGTCGACGTCCACCTGGATCACGCCCTGGGCTGGACCGACCAGCTCAAGGTCCTGGCCCATCGGCTGCGCCAGGTGCTCGAGCAGCATCCCGGGGTGGCCAGGATCCTCAAGTCACGCGACCCGCTCGGACCTCACTCCCTGGCCCTGGCCGAGGCGTTCCTTGAGCCGCTGCAGGCCGCCGGGTTCGGCGAGCGCGACGCCGGTCTGGCCTTCTTCCTGCTGGTCGACTACACCGTCGGCTTCGCGGTCAGCGACACGTCCACCTCCGTCAACGAGCAACGCGTCCGCGACCCGGCAACCAGAGCCCAGCTGCACCAGTTCTTCCGCTCCCTTCCCCCCGACCAGTTCCCCGCCCTGGTCGCCCTGGGCGAACACGTATGGATCGACAACCGCGACGAGCGGTTCACCGCCGGGCTGCATGTGCTGGTCGATGGGTTGGAGCACGCGCGCAACTCCCCCAGCGACCACACCTGAGCATCGGCTTCCGGCACAACCAGGACAGCCGTCTCGCGCGCAGTGCCTTGCGAACCTGACTGCTGGGTTGAGAGGGAATCATGGACGTATCCGCTGACCGGTCGACCCGCACCAGCGTCCCGCAGCGGCAGCCCGCCCCGGCTGAGACGCTGCGGTTGCCGCGCCGCCGCCGGCCGACCGGGGAGGCGCCGCCACTGCCCTATCACCTGCAGACCAGCGGGGTGCGGTGGCTGATCGTCGGGGGCGTGCTGATGGCGCTGACGATCGTGGTCTTCGCCGGCGGGATGCGTGGCCTGGCCGTGAACGTGACCGTCGTCGACGACGCGGTGGTCCGGTGGCTGACCGGGCTTCAGGCGCCGGGGCTGGTGGGGGCCTGGCGGGCGCTGGCGGTGATCAGCTCCTGGTGGGTCATCAACGGCCTGCTGGCGGGGCTGCTGGTGGCGCTGCTGGTGCTGCGGCGGTTCCGGCACCTGATCGTGGTGCTGGTCCTGGCGCAGCTGCTGACCCTGGTCGTCCAGGCGTGGCTGCCGCCGATCGCCCAGCGGCCACGACCGTTCGGGGTGGTCATCGGGGCGAGCTGGGGCGGCTGGGGGATGCCGTCGCTCCAGGTCACGCTGTTCGCGGCGCTGCTGGTGGGGATCCTGTACTCGATGGTGCCGGAGGGCCGCTGGCGCAACACCGGCAAATGGGTCGCGGCCGGGCTGGTGACGCTGACCGCGCTCGGCCGCGTCGCCCTTGGCGCCGACGCCCCAACCGATGTGCTGGTGGCGGCGGCCATCGGGGTGACCCTTCCGCTGGTTGCCTTCCGGCTGTTCGCCCCCAACGAGGTGTTCCCGGTCGCCTACCGACGCGGCCGCGCCGCCCACCTGGATGTCGGCGGCCCGCGAGGGGCGGCGATCCGGCAGGGGCTGGAGGACCAGCTCGGCCTGGTCGTCACCGAGGTCAAGCCGTTCGGGCTGGCCGGGTCGGCCGGCTCCACTCCCCTGCGGATCACCGTCAAGGGCGACCCGCCCAGCTACCTGTTCGGCAAGCTGTATGCCAAGAGCCACCTGCGGGCCGACCGCTGGTACAAGCTGGGCCGGGAGCTGCTGTATGGGCGGTTGGAGGACGAGAAGCCGTTCAACACCGTGCGGCGGCTGGTCCAGCAGGAGGACTACGCCCTGCGGGTGTGCCGCGACGCCGGGCTGCCCAGCCCGGCACCCTATGGGTTCGTGGAGCTGACCCCTGAACGGGAGTACCTGCTGGTCACCGAGTTCTTCGACGGCGCGGTCGAGCTGGGCGAGGCCGAGGTCGACGAGCAGATCATCGACGACGGCCTCGGCATGGTGCGCCGGCTGTGGGACGCCGGCCTGGCCCACCGCGACATCAAGCCGGCCAACCTGCTGGTCCGCGACGGCCGCATGCAGCTGATCGACGTCGCCTTCATCGAGGCTCGCCCCACTCCCTGGCGCCAGGCCGTCGACCTGGCCAACATGATGCTGTGTCTGGCCCTGCGCTCCAGCCCCGAGCAGGTCTACCAGCGGGCCCAGCTCCAGTTCAACACCGAGGAGATCACCGAAGGGTTCGCGGCCGCCCGGGGCCTGGCCCTGCCGTCCCAGCTGCGCCGGATGCTGCGCGAGCGGGGCCGCGACCTGCACGCCGAGTTCGTCAGGCTGCTGCCACACCCACCGCGGCCGATCCGGATCCAGCGCTGGAGCCTCCGCCGCATCGGTCTCCTGGCGCTGGTAGCGTTGCTCGGGCTACTGGTCGGGTCGAATATCGTCGAGAACGTCACCCACAACGAGGCCGGCGCGACGCCGCTGTACATCGGCAACCTTGCCTGCACCGATCTGGAGCCACAGTGGCTGGAGGCCCAGTCCGTGCCGTCGGCGTCGCTGGTACCCTGCCTGCGGTCCCTACCGGCCGGCTGGTCACTGAGCAACGTGACCGTCAACAACGGCCGGTCGGTGCTCACCCTCGACAACGACCGGGCCGGCATGGGCGCGATGGTCGTCCGGCTGGCCGCCACCTGTGACCCGGCGGGCGCCAGCCCGGTCCTGTCCGACCAGCCCGGAACCCGGCGCCTCATGCTGATCCACGACCTGGGGCCGATGTTCACAGCCACCCGGTTCGACGTGTTCCCCGGCGGCTGTGTCAGCACGCGGATGACCGCGCCAGTGGCGAGCCGGGCCGAGGTCACCAGCGAGGCGTCGCTCATCCTCGGCTACACCACCCGCCAGTCGCTCCAGCAGAGGCTGGAGGAACGCTCGGGCGGGCGGCTACACCTGGACCCAGGGGAGGCACGATGACCGCCGACACGGCCCCGGCACGACCAGCGAAGTTTGGTGCCTTGGATCGGTGGGAGTGTCGTGGTGCGCTGCTTTGGTCAGGCGGGCCGTGAGGTGGCGTTGGGGAGCCAGCGGCCGAGGTAGCGCTGCAGTCCGGCCAGATCGTCGCCACCACAGCGGTAGCCGATCTGACCGTCGGGGCGGATGAGGTACTGGGCGGTGCCGTCGACGCCGAGGCGCGCGGACACCCGCCCGCCAACGTCGTGGAGGGCGCCGGGCGTGGCCGCGCGGGTCAGGTGGTGCACAGCCAGCGTGTCGGGGTAGCGGTGGCGCAGGGCGGTGAGCTGGCTGGGGTGCCAGTCGCCGGGCGGGCCGCACAGCAACAGGTGGAAGCCTGGCGCGGCCAGGGCCTCACCGAGCCAGCATTGCTGGCCGTCTCGGCTGATGCGCGCATCGGGGAGCCGGTCGCCGGCCTTGGGCCCTCGGCGCAGCGTGGGACGGCCTTCCTGGACGGCCGGGCTGTCGCGGTAGCTGATGTTGAGCTGGGCGATGGTGCGGAAGCCGGAGGCCACTGTCCGGTCCAACCGCAACCCCAGGGGCAGGACCCGCGGGACCAGCCGGGTGCGCAGCGCCCGAAGCAGCGGGTTGGTCGAGGTCGCGACCGAGAAGGCCCGGTCGGTGAAGCGGACGACGAAGCCACCGACCGGGCGGCGTTCGGCGTCGTAGGTGTCCAGCAGGCCCTCCTCGGCGATCCCGCGGCTGACCAGAGCGAGTTTCCAGCCCAGGTTCCAGGCGTCCTGGATGCCGGTGTTCATGCCCTGGCCGCCGGCGGGACTGTGGACATGGGCGGCGTCCCCGGCCAGGAACAGCCGTCCGGCCCGGTAGCGGCTGGCGTGGCGGTGCTGGAGCCCGAAGTAGGTCCGCCAGACCGGGTCGCGCAGTCGCACCCTGCCGCTCGTGAAGGCGTCGGCCAGAGCCTGCAGCTCCTCCAGCGACGGCCGCGCCGGCTCCCGCCGCCCCTGAAGGGTCGGGTCCAGGACCAGCATCCGCCAGCTCGCGGGCCGGCCCAACGGAAAGAACAGCACGATGCCTTCCTGACCGGCAAAGGCGTGGGCGGCGTCGGGGTCCAGCCCGTCCACCTCCAGGTCGGCCAGGGCGAAGGTCTGGGGGTAGTCGCCACCCCGGAACGGGATCCCGGCGCCGCGTCGCACGGTGCTGGCGGCGCCGTCGCAGCCGACCAGGTAGCGAGCGCGCACCTGCTCGCTGCGTCCGTCCCGGTGGCCAAGGGTGCAGGCGACGCCGCCTGGTTCGGCGTGGAAGGCGGCCAACTCCACACCCCGCTCCACCGGGACGCCGCAGCCGGCCAGGTGGTCCCCCAGGACCTGTTCGGTCTCGGCCTGGGACACCAGCAGCAGGAAGGGGTAGGCGGTGTCGTCCAGGCCGAGCCCGAACAGCCGGATGCGGACGACGCGGCCGCCGGCGTGGAGCTGGACCAGGAGCGCGCTGTTGCCCCGCTCGATCAGCTCCTCGGTAACCCCTAGCCCTCGCAGGACCTCCAGGGTCCGCGGCTGGACGGCCAACGCGCGGGACTCGCGCACGCGGTCCAGCT